>JAZUGD010000090.1:0-2948 GCA_045641025.1 Eubacteriales bacterium | reverse complement strand
GCCTCATCGGTGAGCCCGGCGTCGGCAAGACGGCGGTAGTCGAGGGGCTCGCGCAGAGAATCGTCGACGGCACCGTGCCGGAGACGCTGAGCGGCAAGAGAATCGTGACTCTCGATATTTCCGCAATGGTCGCGGGTGCGAAATACCGCGGCGAGTTCGAGGAAAGAATGAAGGGAGTCATGAACGAGGTTTCAAAGAACAAGCAGATAATCCTCTTCATAGATGAGATTCACACGATAATCGGTGCGGGCGGTGCCGAAGGCGCGGTTGACGCGGCAAACATCATCAAGCCCGCGCTTGCGAGAGGCGAGATGCAGCTCATCGGTGCAACCACTCTCGACGAGTACAGACGTCATATAGAAAAGGACGCGGCGCTCGAGAGGCGTTTCCAGTCCGTGACCGTCGGTGAACCGACACCGGACGAGGCGGTGCAGATTCTTCTCGGACTGCGCGACAAGTACGAGGCACACCACAAGCTCAAGATTTCCGATGAGGCGATTGACGCGGCGGTAAAGCTTTCGGTACGCTATATCGGCGACAGATACCTCCCCGACAAGGCGATTGACCTTATCGACGAGGCGGCATCGAAGAAGAGAATCAAAAACTTCACCGCATCCCCCGAGGTGAGGGAGCTTGAAGAAAAACTGAAGCGCGCCCGCGCAGATAAAGAAGAAGCAATCCTCGCGGAAAACTTCGAGGGTGCCGCCGCTCTCCGCGACACGGAGAAGAAGCTCTCCGAGGCGCTTGAGGAAGCGAAAGCAGTGAAGAAGCCCGAGGAGAAGGATTCGGACACCGTGACCGCCGACGATATCGCGGACATCGTGACCGCGTGGACGGGCATCCCCGTAAAGAAGCTCGGAGAGGAAGAGGGAGAGCGGCTCGTTCACCTTGACGAACTGCTCCGCGCGAGAGTCATCGGTCAGGACGAGGCGGTATCCGTTATCGCAAAGGCGATAAGGAGAGGCAGAGTCGGGCTCAAGGACCCGAAGCGTCCCGTAGGCTCGTTCATCTTCCTCGGTCCCACCGGTGTGGGCAAGACCGAACTTACCCGTGCTCTCGCCGACGTGATGTTCGGCGACGAGAACGCGATGATAAGAATTGACATGTCCGAATACATGGAGAAGCACAGCGTCTCCAAGCTCATCGGCTCGCCTCCCGGCTACGTCGGCTACGAGGAGGGCGGTCAGCTCACCGAGAAGATACGCCGTCACCCCTACTCCGTCGTGCTCTTCGACGAGATTGAGAAGGCGCATCCCGACGTGTTCAACCTGCTTCTGCAGATTCTCGAGGACGGTATTCTGACCGACTCTCAGGGAAGACGCGTAGACTTCAAGAACAGCGTCATCATCATGACCTCGAACGTCGGTGCGACGGGTATCACCGAGCCCAAGCGTCTCGGCTTTGCGGAGTTCACCGCGACTCCCGCGGACGACGCGGCAAAGGTGCGTGCAACCGTTACCGAAGCGCTCAAGGCGACGTTCCGTCCCGAATTTCTCAACCGTGTTGACGAGATAGTCGTCTTCAACAAGCTCTCGGACGAGAATATAAAGGAAATCGCAAGACTGATGCTCCGCGACACCAAGGAAAGAATCGCGCAGAGCGGTATCACCGTAGAGTTCGGCGACGATGCCGTCGCGCTGCTCGCGGCAGAGGGCTTTGACCCCGTATACGGTGCGCGTCCGCTCCGCCGTGCGATTGTACGCAGAGTTGAGGACACCCTCTCCGAGGAGATGCTCTCCGGCAAAATCAAGCCCGGAGACAACGTTCTCGCATCCGTCGCAGACGGTAAAATAATCTATACGGTAAAATAAAAATAACCCGCCGGGCGGTGTTCGCCCGACGGGTATTTTTTATTTACCCAGCAGTTCTTTTATTTTCGCCTTCACGTACGAAAGGTCGCCGTTTGTGAGCAGGGGAATGAGACTGTCTATCTCCTCGCTCGGTTTGTCCCACCATTTCCATTCGAGAAGCAGAGCCGTCAGCTCGCCGTCGAACCTTTTGCGGATGGGTCTTGCGGGGTTGCCGGCTACTACCGTATACGGCTCAACGTCGCTGCCTACGGTGCTGTTTGCACCGATTACGGCGCCGTCTCCGACGTGAACGCCCGGCAGAATCGTGGCGTTCTCCCCTATCCACACGTCGTTACCTATCACCGTGTCGCCCTTATACGGCATATCTTCCGCCGCAGGCACCTCGGCATTCCAGCCCTCGAGAGTATAGAACGGAAAAGTGGTCGCCGCATTCATTTGGTGGTTGGCGTCGTTCATCATAAACTCAACGCCCGCGGCAATCTGACAGAACCTGCCGATAATCAGCTTGTCTCTGCTCCACGGGTAGAAGTTCGTAACGTGACCTTCGAACTCCGAATCGGCAATATAAGTAAAATCCCCCACAATGATATTCGGGTTCGTGAGCGTGGGCTTCACGTAGATTTCCTTTTCGTATCCCGCGACGGGATGTACCGTATCGGGATTCGGGGCTTTTCCGTTTTTCATTTTAATCTCCATTACGCCGCAGAGGCGGCGGCACAAAACTTTGATGAAACGGCGGCGTGTTTTCTTGCTGAGGCAAGAAAACGAAAATCCGGGCTTTTGGATTTTTCAGCCGCCGGTTCACGCGTGAACGGTTATACTTTGCTTATAGCCGTATGAGCTTTCACGCTATGCACCTCTTTTTTGAGAAGACGGTCATAACGTATGTGACTGCCCGTATTTTGCTTTAAGTGTCTTTTCTGAGAATATCAAGATAATCCGCGTATGCGAACACCCTTGTCCTTCCGGATTTTTCGGCAGGCTTCAATATTCCCTTCTCGCATAACAGCGCAATATCCTTTGCCGCCGTATTATACGAAACGCGAAGTGTCTCTGCGGTTTTCCCGATTTCGATAATCGGACACCTTTCCAAATAGCGCACAAGAGTGTCGAGCCTCGTACTCATACGTGCCGGTA
>JAZUGD010000089.1:0-2757 GCA_045641025.1 Eubacteriales bacterium | reverse complement strand
AGCACGTTGAACTCTTCGAATACGCCGCCGATAACGGACGCGCACAGCTCGCGCACGTACACGGACTTGACGTAATCCTCGTCACCGAAAAGAAGGTACCCGCCCGACACCGCGCCGGACTTGTAACGGTCACGAAATTCTTTGTTGTTCACGGCAGTACCTCCCCGGTTAGAGAATGATATCGTTTTTCTGCGAAAAACGGTGATATATCGGCAAAGCCGATATGATATACACCTGACGGTGTATGATATACGGCTCCGCCGGGGCCGGATTGATGTGGAAAACCGCTTGCGGTTTTCTTCGTTAATACGCTTTCGTGAAGCGTATATCATGCGAGCGGAGCGAGTATATCATATTTGCATCGCAAATATATCATCGTTTTCCCTCAAAGGAAAACGATATCATTCACTTCTTTTTCGCTCCCGCTGCCTTGACGTTCTGCCAGTACGCCTTTGCCGCGGATTCGGTCTTGTTCTCGCCGAATTCGTAGTAGTGCGTGCCGCGCAGATCCTCGGGCAGGTATTCCTGCGGGACGTAATCGTTCACGTAGTCGTGCGGGTAAACGTACCCCCTGAACAGAGGCGAGCGCAGATGGGACGGCACCGCCGTGCCCTTGCCCGCCGCGACGTCCGCCGCCGCTTTGTTCATCGCCGCGTACGCCGTGTTCGATTTCGGCGCGGTTGCGAGCATCACTATCGCGTTCGCAAGCGGCACTCTCGCCTCGGGGAGACCGAGCTCCTTTGCGCTCTCGCAGCATGCGCGGGTTATCGCCGCCGCCATCGGGTACGCCTGTCCCACGTCCTCGGATGCGATTACCTGAAGCCGTCTGCAGACGGAGATGAGGTCGCCGCCCTCAAGGAGCTTGGCGGCGTAAAAGACCGCCGCATCGGGGTCTGAGCCGCGGATTGACTTCTGCAGCGCCGAGAGCAGGTCGTAATGCACGTCGGCATCGCCGTCGAAATTCCCCGCGAAAAGCGAGGGAATGAGAGTTTTTACGTAGTCCGCGTCCGCTTCCTCGCCCTCGTGCAGGGTCGAGAAAACGAGCTCGAGCGTGTTTATCGCACGGCGCACGTCGCCGCCCGCCGAGTCTCCGATTTTGCGGAGTGCCTCGGGAGTTACCGACTTGCCGTCCGATGCCAGCGCCTCCGCGTCACGCGAGAGAAGCGGGAGCATCTCCTCGCCGCTCACGGGACGGAACTCGAAAACGGACGAGCGCGACAGAAGCGCGGGGTAAATATAATAATAGGGGTTCTCCGTCGTGGAGGCGATGAGAGTGATTCTCCCGTCTTCCATGTATTCGAGCAGAGACTGCTGTTGTTTCTTGTTGAAGTACTGTATCTCGTCGAGGTACAGAAGTATGCCGCCCGAGCCGAGAATACCGCCCGTCTCCTCGGCAATTCTTTTAACGTCCGCAAGCGACGCGGTCGTCGCGTTGAGCGTGCGGAGCGTCATGCCGGAGGACGCGGCGAGAATCGTCGCGGCGGTGGTTTTTCCCGTTCCGGGAGGGCCGAAAAATATCATGCTCGGCAGACGCGGGGACTCGGCTATGCGCCGAAGCACGCCGTTCTTGCCCACGAGGGGCGTCTGCCCCGCCATCTCGTCGAACGAGTGCGGACGGAGCGAGTCCGCGGCGGGAGATTTTTTATCCGTCATAATCAGTTATCGGTGTCGGCGAATACGCCGGGGTCTTCTCCGACGCCGTTGTCGGTGTCAACGCGGACGATGAGGCCGTCCTCGAAGTAGCCCTCGTAAACGCGTCCGTCGGGCCAGGTGTACCTGCCCTCGCCCCAGAGGGTATTGTTTTGGAACTCGCCCTCGTAGCGCTCGCCGTTCGCCCACGTGAAAACGCCCTGACCGCTGCACTGGTCGCTTGCGTAGTTTCCGACGTATTTGTCGCCGTTTTCCCACGTGTACTCGCCGTGGCCGCTCTTCTGATTGGCTTTGTACGAGCCCACGTACGTGTCGCCGCACGCGAGAGTCATCGTGCCCTCGCCGTCGCGCAGGTCGTTCTTGAAGGAGCCGACGTACTTGCCGCCGTCGCGCAGGGTGTACGTGCCGTCTCCGTCCTTTTTGCCGAGACGGAACTCGCCCTCGTAGACGTCGCCGTTCACGTAGGTGTAAACTCCCTCACCGTCGATGAGGTCGCCGTACCATTCACCCTCGTAGACGTCGCCGTTTTCGTAAATCATCTTGCCCTGCCCGTTCTTGAGCAGACCGTCGAGCTCGCCCTCGTAGATGTCGCCGTTCGAGTAGTTGAGCGTGCCCGTCGCAAGGTCTACGTCGGCGTAAAGCCCTATCGAGTAAACGATTTTGCCGTTTCTCGGCTTGCCCGACGCGTCAACCGTGCCGAGGAATTTAACTCTTCCTCCGTCGGCGGTGTCAAACGACATGTATCTCACGCCGCTGAGGAACAGTATGAGCAGAATCGCCATTATCGAGACGACGGCGCAGACGACTATCGTGATGATAATCTGCCTCGTCGAGCGATGTTTTTTCGTTTTTCCGTATGCCATTTGTTTTACGCCTTTCGGAAAGAGTTAAGGTTAATGTTAATGATATCGTTTTTCACCGAAAAACGGTGATATATCGGCACAGCCGATATGATATACGCCTGACGGCGCATGATATACGCTTCATTGAAGCGTATTGCGGAAGAAAACCGCAAGCGGTTTTCAATTTAAAAATGTTTTGCGAAGCAAAACTTCATTAATGCGGCTCCTCGGAGCCGTATATCATATGCCGAAGGCATATATCATA
>JAZUGD010000088.1:0-3652 GCA_045641025.1 Eubacteriales bacterium | reverse complement strand
GTTGAAGTTTTGCGGAGCAAAACAACATATTAAAAAAACCGTATAGACGGACACTACTGCAAACTGCAAGGGGGACTACTCATCCGTCGGCTTCCGCCGACACCTTCCCTGGCAAGGGAAGGCTTGGGTTTGCGGTAACTTAAAGTAAACTTACAGACATAAAGTTCAGTTTCTGAATGCTGAATGCTCAATGCTGAATGCTTACCCTCACCAAATCCCTATTTGTCGAACATCGGATTTTGCAGTATGTATTCGCATTCGGAAGATTTTTCGGTCACACACCGCCATAAGCGAAGGTTTTTTATATTTTTCTTTTCATTTTGCACGGTTTATGTTATAATTGAGATACAAAATTCCGACAGAAGGTGAGTTTTTTGACTCTTATCGAGCTGTATGACGAGCGACCGATAGAAAACGTGCTCGCGTCCGAGACGTTCCGCCCCGAACGCACGGTATTTCTCTGCCCTCCCGCAGTTGCGGGAAACGAAACGGTTAAGCGCAAGCTTGCCGAATTTTTCAGGCGCCGCGGGCTTGACACCGTGCTTGAGTTCATCGGCACGGGACTGTACAGCAGCGAGGTCGTGCTCGGTGTTCTGCGCTCGGTTATATCGAAATACGGCGACTGCATGATTGACATAACCGGCGGCACGGACGACGCGCTGTTCGCGTGCGGTCAGCTATGCGCCGATACGGACGTTCCCGTCGTAACGTACAGCCGTCGCAAGAGTCGCTTTTTCAACATAAAGGGTGCCGAATTTGCCGACGATATGCAGTGCGACGTTTCTCACTCGGTTGAGGACTGCATCGCTATGGCGGGCGGAGCCGTACGCATGGGACGCGTTGACAACTCCGTGCTCGGCCCGTACGAGGACAAAATCGTTCCGTTCTTCAACCTGTACCTAAAAAACCGCGTTTCGTGGACGAAAACGGTCAAGTATTTTCAGATAACGTCGCAGAACTCACCGCTTTCAGTCAAAGCGGCGTACACGGTCAAGGGTGACCGCGGAGAGAACGTCGACGTACCCGCGTCGCTGCTTTGTGAGCTTGAAAAAATCGGTTTTCTCTCGGGCGTTTCCGTATCGAAAGCGGGAGTTTCCTACACCTTTGCCGACAGTCTCGTGCGCTCGTGGCTGCGCGACATCGGCGCGGTGCTCGAGCTTTACGTTTACAAAAAATGCCTCGACACCGGCGTCTTCGGCGACGTGCGCGTCAGCACTGTCGTTGACTGGGAGGGCGACGGCAAGCAGGGCAACGTAACGAACGAAATCGACGTGGTTGCCGTCAAAGGCATCATGCCCGCGTTCATAAGCTGCAAAACCTGCGCGGTCTCTACCGAAGCGCTGAACGAGCTTGCCGTACTTCGCGACCGTTTCGGCGGGCAGATTGCCAAGGCGGCGATAGTTACCTCGCGCCATTGCCAGACTATAACCCGTCACCGTGCCGCAGAACTCGGGATTGACGTTATCGATCTTGAAGACCTGAAAGGAGATATCGTATCTCACCTCCGCGCGATGATGCGTACCGATGCCGATGAATAATGCAAGAATACGCGGCGTGCTGTCGCTTGTTTTAAACTCAGCGAACGCCGTGCTCGTCACCGTGTCGATACTGTGGTTTTTCATCGGCGGCGGTGTGGGCAACATGGCGGTAAGCGGTTCGCGCTGCTTTATCTATTTCACGAACGATTCGAACATTCTCGCGGCGCTGTGTTCTCTTGCTGCGATACCGTTTGCGGTGCTGTCGCTCGTGCGCGGGCGTGACTCCTACCCCGCGTGGGTGCTGACGCTCAACGCGGCAGGCACGGCGGCGGTAACGCTTACGATGCTCGTGGTGCTCGTATTTCTCGGTCCGACGCAGGGATACGCCGCAATGTACGACGGCGTGTGCCTCCCTCTCCACCTTATCTGCCCGCTTCTTTCCCTCGTCTCGTTCTGCTTTTTTGAGAGAGGACTCGTCTTTACGAAAAAGAGACTCGTTCTCGCCGTGCTCCCCGCCTTCGTTTACGGCACGGTGTACCTCGTAAACGTAGTATTCACGGGCACGTGGGAGGATTTTTACGGCTTCAACATCGGCGGGTTCTGGTACCTCAGCTATATTGTGATAATCGCGGTTACGTACGCCTTGGCACTCGGCATCGGAGCTCTGCACAACGCATTCGAAAAATAAAAAAACGACCTGCATTGCAGGTCGTTTTCGTTTTGTCATTCGGCTCTGTCGTCGATGCCGTTGTGGTTGGCGTCGGGGATTATTTCGGGCCCCATGGACTCGCCGTCGGGAGCGTGACAGCCGTCTCCCGGATGATGCATCATGCCGACCATTTCGGACGTGCGGACACCGTTCTCACGGCGCGACTTCTCGATGGACTGGCTGATGACCTCTTTTACCTTCTTCGCGTTCTTTATATGCTTAAGCTTAACGCTCGGAGTCGACGTATCGCTCGACAGAAGTTCAACCGTACCGAGGCCGAACATTCTCTCACCGAACGAACGCTTCATCGACACGTCGGTGATGCGGTAGAGGCGGGTTTCCTCCTCTTCCTTGCTTAAAAATCCGGTCTCAACGAGGAATTTCGAGGGAGTCAGCGTGTATTTCGTAAACGAAAGAGGCATACCGAAAAGCACGACGCGCTTTTTGTCACACCAGATGGGCTCCTCTTCCTCAAGCATTACGCGGAGTTCTCCGTTTTTGATTTTATTTCCCATTTCAATCTCCTCCCGTTCTTTTCTGTTTATATTATAACCGCAATAAACGTAAAAGTCAAATATTTTGTTCGTTCGCACGCGATGCTTTTGTTGATTTATCGCGGCGGCTGTGTTATAATTGAGAAAACGAACCCGTCAGAAAGGTATATACCGTGAAAAAGATACTCTCTCTCGTTTTATGTGTAATAATGCTTGCGTCGTGTCTTTCGGCGTGCGCCGAAAAGGAGACCGCGGGCGACTCGGTCGCCGCGACCTCGTCGGATGCGGCTCCCTATGCCGAATATCTTGAAAAGAGACTCGGTGAGGTTCCAAACGACGTTGTGGTCGGAATCGGCTCCGACAGCGGATACGGCGTCAACATGGATGCGTTCGAGTCCGACGGTTATCTCGTTCGCAAGGACGGTGACGCCGTGCTTCTCTTCGGCAAGACCGGAGACGCGCTCGACGCGGCGTGCAGAAAATACGCCAAGGCAATCGAGGCGGGCAGAGCGGTGGAGGACACCGTTTACCACGAGGGCGCGAGAATAAAAGAGCTCCGTCTTTTCGGCACGGATATTTCGGAATATAAAATCGTACTCGCAGAAGACGCGAACGAGAACATGAAATTCGCGGCGGATGAGCTTATAAGGCTCGTCGAGAAGGCGTGCGGAACACAGCTCGGGTACGCTCCCGCGGGATACAGTGGCAAAACAATAGAATTCCGCTTCTCCGACCGTGAGGACTTCCGCTTCGACGGTTACCGCTACTTTGAGGAGGACGGAAACCTCGTATTCGAGGGCGCGGTAAAGCGCGGCTCGATGTACGGCGTATGGCGCTTCCTTGAGAACGAATGCGGCTGGGACGCACTCATCTTCGGTGAATCGCATCTTCGTGCCGCAGTCCTTATTGACGTAGCGGCAGGGCTTGACAAAACCGAGATTCCCGCGTTTGACTTTTTTGAATGTTATCAG
>JAZUGD010000087.1:0-2483 GCA_045641025.1 Eubacteriales bacterium | reverse complement strand
GCCCCTCGTCATCGAGCACTACCGGAGGCGCAGGAGGAAGCGGAGAAGGATAAAAAGAATCGTAAGCGTTATCTCCGCTTAAGTTGCGTACGGTTTTTCCGGCACGGTTTTGCATACCGACACCCCCTCATATTTGAAATTACCGTTCTAATTATACTGCGGTTATTTCATTATGTCAATATAAAATGAAATTATTTCTGTTGTTATTTCATATTCAGCGTTTATTTTGAAATCCCAATCCGTTTTGAAACGGTGTTATTTCAAAACAGCCGAAGCGTTCCGAAAAAACGCCGGAAAGGGGTTGAATTCCCTTTCCGGCGTTTTTGCCCGACTAAGCCGACTTGTCTGTTTGTACGCAGCCGCCTCGGGAGTGCGTCTTTTATATTTTATATAAAGAAGAAATACGAGCAGACGGTCATTACGGCCAAGAATCCGAAATTGAACGCGGTGAACAGAAGCACGTAGCGCTTCGTGTCACCGGGGTAAAGTATTCTGTACTCGCTGAACGTTATAAGGCTCGCAAGAGACGCGATAAGCGTTCCCGTGCCTCCGATATTCACGCCGAGCAAAAGCTCGCGGTAGTTATTTGTGAAGCGCGAGAGGAGTATCGCCGTGGGCACGTTGCTGATAAACTGGCACGAGGCGGTTGACACGAGAAGCGTGCTCTTTGAGAGGAGCGACGACGCGAAATTCTGCACCGCGGGGATGCGCGACATATTACCCGAGAAGATGAAGAACATCACGAACGTGAAAAGGAGCGGGTAATCGACCGCCTTCAGCGCGTCGACGTCGACGAACACGGGCACGAGCGGGATGAGCACGAGCCCTATATAGTACGGAATCACGCGGAAGACGATAAGTATCGAAATTGCGAAAAGCACGAGGTAGAGCACCGTTTTGCGGCGGTCGAGCTTTTCGGGGTATTCCTCCTCAATCGTAAGCTTTTCTCTCTTAAAGAAAAGCGCGCAAACGGTCAGCAGTGCGACTGCAAGGAGGAACGGCGGGAGCATTATGAGCGTAAACTCTCCCGTGGGGATATTGAACGCGGAATACAGGTAAAGGTTCTGCGGGTTGCCGAACGGAGTCAGCATACCGCCGAGGTTTGCCGATATGTTCTGCAGGATGAAAACGGGAGCCATGTGTCTCTCGTTTTTCGTTACCGACAGCGCGAAGTACCCGAGCGGGAGGAACGTGATGAGCGCCATGTCGTTCGCGATTATCATCGAGCCTATGAAGGTCATATAGATAAGTGCGAGCACGAGTACGCGCAGATTTCCCGTCATCACGACTATCTTGCGCGCGACAATGGTGAAAAACTTGATGTTGCGGAGCGCACACACCACGGCAAGCGTGATGAACAGGCACGATAAGGTTTTAAGGTCGAAATAACCAACGTACTGTGCGTCCGGCTTCACGAAAAAGCACGTGACGACGGCTGCAAGCGTCGCCACGCACAGTACGGCGTTCTTTTTGAGAAACGACAGAACGCGCATGTCAGTTTTTGAGACTCTGCAGCGGTGCGGGGATTCTGCCGCCGCGGGAGATGAACTTCGACGGGTCGCCGGTGTTCACTCTCATGACGGGGCCGCTTCCGAGCAGTCCGCCGAATTCGAGGTCGTCGCCTATCGTTTTGCCGACGGCGGGGATAAGGCGCACGGCGGTGGTCTTGGAGTTGACCATACCGATTGCCGCCTCGTCCGCGATTATCGCGGATATCGTCTCGGCGGTGGTGTCACCGGGAACGACTATCATATCAAGACCGACGGAGCATACCGCGGTCATAGCCTCGAGCTTTTCGATAACGAGCGCGCCGGAGCGTGCGGCGTCTATCATTCCGGCATCCTCGGATACGGGGATGAACGCGCCGGAGAGACCGCCTACGCTTGAGGACGCCATGACGCCGCCCTTCTTGACCGCGTCGTTGAGGAGTGCGAGTGCCGCGGTGGTACCGGGGATACCGCACTCGGAGAGTCCGACCTCCTCGAGAATGTGGGCAACGGAGTCGCCTACCGCGGGAGTCGGTGCGAGAGAGAGGTCAACGATGCCGAAGGGCACGCCGAGACGGCGGGATGCCTCGGTACCGACGAGCTGACCCATTCTCGTTATCTTGAAGGCGGTGCGCTTGATGATGTCGGCAACCTCGCCGATATCGCCGTTCGGGCATTTCGCAAGCGCGGCGCGAACGACGCCGGGACCCGATACGCCTACGTTTATAACGGCGTCGGGCTCGCCTACGCCGTGGAAGGCACCCGCCATGAACGGGTTATCCTCGGGCGCGTTGCAGAATACCACGAGCTTGGCGCAGCCTATGCAGTTGCGGTCTGCCGTAAGCTCGGCACATTTCTTGACGGTTTTACCCATAAGGGCAACCGCGTCCATGTTTATGCCCGCCTTCGTCGAGCCGACGTTGACGGACGAGCAGACGAGCGTCGTGCGGGAGAGCGCCTCGGGGATAGCCTCGATGAGCTCGCGGTCACCCGCGG
>JAZUGD010000086.1:0-3847 GCA_045641025.1 Eubacteriales bacterium | reverse complement strand
AAATTCACTCCGCTTCGCTCCGTTCGTTTTTCAAATGTTCTTGATAACTGTAAACTGTATACAATCCTCTTGCACATCTGTTTACAATCTTGCTCTTGACACAATGACCGCCCCTACGGTGTATCGTTTGTCTGTGCACAGACGGAAAATTCAATTACTGAATGCCGAATGCCGAAAAAACACCGTTTTTCCTCGTGTTTTTTGCCCGTATTTATTGACTTTCACACGGGTTTTGTGATAAAATAACATAGTAATGTTAATTTCTCACAGAAAGGAGGACGAAGGTGTCCGGAAACAGACGTGAAAAGATCAGCGTACTGCTTCAGTCGAAGGCTTTCGTATCGCTTGCGGAGCTGTGCGAAAAATTCCCCGACGTGTCGGAGATGACGCTCAGGCGCGACCTCGACTACTTTGAGTCGACGGGCGATATTATCAAGGTCCGCGGCGGTGCGCGCTCAACCAAACTTATCGGCTCACCCGCCGACGACTCGATGAGCACCCGTATGAGGGAGCACACCGAATCAAAGGAAAAGCTCGCGCGGACGGCGGTCGAATATCTCGAGGTCGGACGCTCGATATTCATCGACTCGGGCTCGACGCTCCAGACGATGGTACGCTTCGTCCCCAACGAGAGATTCAACTTCACCACCACGAATCCGGCGGCGGCTCTCGGTCTTGCCTCGATAGGCTCGCCCATAGTCAACCTGACGGGCGGACGCCTCGACGGTGACTACCAGTCGATTTACGGCTCGCAGGCGATGGCGTTCATCGAAGAGGTGAACATCGATACCGCGATACTGTCCCCGTCCGGTCTTTCCGCCAAGAGCGGATTTTCCGGCGGTAACTACGCCGAGTGCGAGCTCAAGCGCACCGTGGTGCAGAAAGCGGAGAAGGTCGTGATGCTTCTCGACTCCTCCAAGCTCGGTCGCTGTCTTCCCTATACGTTCTGCCGTCTTTCCGACGTCGACGTGCTCATCTGCGACGCACCTCTCCCCGAGGAGCTTGCAGACGAGGCGGCACGGTGTCGGGTAGAAGTCAGAGCAGTATAAGCAGATATGAATATTAACACGAAAGGAAATACAGTATGGCACAAGCAGTAATCATGCCCCGTCAGGGGCAAAGCGTGGAAAGCTGTATCATCACGTCCTGGAACAAGAACGTCGGTGACACGGTAAACGAAGGCGACGTACTCTTCTCTTACGAGACCGACAAGTCCGCCTTTGACGAGGTTTCCACCGTCTCCGGCACTATGCTCGCGCGCTTCTTTAACGAGGGCGACGTCGTTGAGTGTCTTCTCAACGTATGCGTAATCGGTAAGGAAGGCGAGGACGTGTCCGCATTCGCTCCCGGCGGCGCTGACGCTCCCGCAGCAGAAGCACCCGCAGAGGAAGCACCCAAGGCGGAGGAGGCGAAGCCCGCTGAGGCACCCGCAGCAGCTGCCGCTCCGGCAGAAGCACACGAGGGTCGTCTCTTCATCTCCCCCAGAGCACGCGCACTTGCGCTGAAGACCGGCGTTGACCTCACGAAGGTCGTTCCCACCGGACCTCACGGCAGAATCGTTGCCGCCGACGTTGAGAAGGCTCTCGACGCAGGCTTCAAGGCTACCACGGCGGCTGTTGAAGACGTTCTCGCAGGACGTACTCCCGTCGCTCCCGCAGCAGAGGCACCGAAGGCGGAAGCTCCCGCTGCCGCACCCGCAGCAGAAGCAGAGTACACCGAGATTCCGATGAGCGGCGTCCGCAAGGCTATCGCCCGCAACATGACCGCATCCCTCTCCGAGATGGCACAGCTTACTCTGAACGCGTCCTTCGACGCTACGGACATCATGGCTTACCGTGCTACCCTCAAGGCAAAGGGAGAAGAGCTCGGTCTGCCCAAGATTACCATCAACGACTTCGTGCTCTATGCGGTATCCCGCATCCTGCCGAAGTACCCCTTCATTAACGCAAATCTCGTTGACAACACGATCCGCTCCTACACTCACGCAAACGTAGGCGTAGCGGTCGACACCGACAGAGGTCTGTTCGTTCCCACCCTTAAGGCTGCCGACAAGATGTCTCTTGCCGAGATTTCCGCAGCCGCAAAGGCAGCCGCAGGCAAGGCGCGCGAGGGCACGCTCTCTCCCGCCGAGATGAAGGACGGCTCCTTCACCGTAACGAACCTCGGTTCGCTCGGCATCGAGAGCTTCACTCCCGTCATCAACCCGCCTCAGACGGCTATCCTCGGCGTATGCGCATCCGTTAACCGCGTAAAGGCTGACGGCACCGTATATCCCGCAATGGGTCTCTCCCTTACCTTCGACCACAGAGCAGTCGACGGTGCACCCGCAGCCAAGTTCCTGAAGGAGCTCTGCGGAGCGCTTGAGAACTTCACCCTTCTGCTTGCTAAATAAGGAGAGTTCACAATGGCTTACGATTTAATGATTCTCGGAGGCGGTCCCGCAGGCTACAATGCCGCAGACTACGCCTCGAAGGGCGGAATGAAGGTCGTTCTTTTTGAGGAAAGAGCACTCGGCGGCGTATGCCTCAACGAGGGCTGCATCCCCACCAAGACCCTTCTCAACTCCGCAAAGCTTTACGCGTCCGCGCTTCACTCCGCCGATTACGGTGTAACCGTTACCGGCGCATCCCTTGACCACAAGGCAGTCGTTGAGCGCAAGGACAAGGTTGTAAAGACTCTCGTATCCGGCGTCGGCGCAAAGATGAGAGGCGCGAAGGTTGACGTAGTCACCGCCTCCGCAAAGCTCACCGGCAAGAACGCCGAGGGCTTCACCGCAGTTGCCGACGGCAAGGAATACGTTGCCGGCAAGGTGCTTATCTGCACCGGTAGCGACGCGGTCGTTCCTCCGATTCCCGGGCTGCGCGAGGCTGTCGCAGACGGTCTTGCAATGACCAACCGCGAAATCCTCGACATGAAGACTCTTCCGAAGGCTCTCGCCGTTATCGGCGGCGGCGTCATCGGACTTGAAATGGCATCCTACTTCGCAACCGTCGGAGTAAAGGTTACCGTTATCGAAATGATGGACAAGATTGCGGGTCCCACCGACGCCGACATCTCCTCCGCTCTCAAGAAGGAGCTTGAGAAGTTCGGCATCGAGTTCGTACTCGGCGCAAAGGTTTCCGGCGTTTCCGGCAAGGCGGGAGACGGCCGAGTTACCTACGAGAAGGACGGCAAGACCGTCGACGTAGCCGCAGACGCAATTCTCGTTTCCACCGGCAGACGCGCACGCACCAAGGACATCGGCCTCGAGGAGCTCGGCGTAATCACCGAGAGAGGCGCGGTCGTCACCGACGAGTGCTGCCGCACGAACGTTCCCGGCGTATACGCCGCAGGCGACGTCAACGGCAAGATAATGCTCGCGCATACCGCATACCGTGAGGGCGAGGTTGCCGTCAACACCATGCTCGGCAAGGCCGACAAGGTTGACTACGTTTCCATTCCCTCCGTTATCTACACGAAGCCCGAGGTCGGCTCCGTCGGCGAAACTCTCGCCTCCGCAAAGGCGAAGGGCATCGACGCCGCAGAGTACAAGGTATCGCTCCGTTACAGCGGCAGATACATTGCCGAGAACGAGGGCGGCGACGGCTTCGTCAAGATTGTCATCGAGAAGACCCACCGCAAGGTCATCGGTGTACATATGATAGGCTCTTACGCATCCGAGCTCATCTACGGCGCAGGCGCAATGGTCGCCTCCGAGCAGAGAGTTGAGGACGTACGCAAGCTCGTATTCCCGCATCCCACCGTATGCGAAGTCATACGTGAGGGAATGTTCATGATTTAAATAATTAAAGGAGATTAAAAGTCATGCCGAAAAGTCAATACGTAAGCACCGAAAAAGCTTTTGAAA
>JAZUGD010000085.1:0-6874 GCA_045641025.1 Eubacteriales bacterium | reverse complement strand
AAGATGTCTTAAATAGTGCAGAGTTAAGAGTGCAGAGTGCAGAGTTGAGGAAGAAAACCGCCTGACGGTGGTTTTCGGATTTTATTTAAAAAAGGAAGTAAGTGCACGGACTGGGGCGAGTGCGTATCAACTACTCATCCGTCGGCTAACGCCGACACCTTCTCTATCAAGAGAAGGCTTTGGTGCGAGACGTTTGTTATGATTACAGACGGGAGGGAGGGAGTGCGAGGTGTACGTGAGCGGGGCGTCGGGACGTCGCCCCCTACGGGTGTAATAATTTCGTTTTGCGGAGCAAAACTACATTAACTCTGCACTCTGCACTCTGCACTCTGCACTTAAAAAACCTGCCTACCGGCAGGTTTTTTATCACCATCCGTCGACGATGCCGACGGTGGTATTAAGATAGTCTATTACGTCGCCGAGGATGGCGGTGTTGGTCTCGGAGACTCCGTGGAGGAGATAGACGGCACCCTTGTGTGCCGCTCCCGTGACGGAGGCATACGCCGACTGCACGGCGGGCTGATTTGCGGTATCGTAGTCGAGATACGCAAAGCTCCAGAAGACGGAGGTATAGCCGAGGCTTTTTGCCACCTCGAGAGACTGCTCGGAGAACTCGCCTTTCGGCGGGCGGAAGAGGAACATCTCGTAGCCGTAGGTGTCACGAACGTAGTTATGAAGACCCGTGATTTCCTCTTTCATCTCCGCAACCGTCAGCTCGGGCATCGAATAGTGATGCACGCTGTGGTTGCCGAGGACGTGTCCTTCATTTATTATACGCGCGGTCAGTTCGGGATTCGCACGCACGTAGTCCGTCGTGACGAAGAACGTGGCGTGGACTCCCTTTTTGGCTAAGGTATCGAGGATTCTGCCCGTACAGCCGTACTCGTAGCCGAGGTCGAACGTGAGACGCGCGCCGTCGGTTTCGGGCATTATGTAGACCGCGCCGTGCTCTCCGTAAAGGCTCTGCGCCCACGTCGAGCCCGTGGGACGGTTATATTCGTCCACGTTTATTCCCTGCCCCCAGCCGTGCTTTTCGGTATCGAACGCATCGAGCGGGCCGGTCGCGGGCGGGTCGGTGACGGGCGGTTTCGTTACGGTGGTTTCCGAAACGGTGGTTTCGGGGACGGTCGTTTCGGGAACGATTGTTTCCGTGACGGGCACGGTGGTTTCCGTTGGCGTTGTTACCGTCGTTTCGGGGACGGACGTTTCGGTTTCCGATGGCTCTGTGATTTTTCTCACGGAGCACGAGGTGAGAAGAAGCGCTGCCGCGAGAGCAGCTGAGATCATGATTTTACGCATTGTACCATTCATCAATAATTCTGCGGGCGGCGGTCGGCTCGGGAGTGATGATTGCATCGACTCCCATGGGGAGCAGCTTGCGTATCACGTCCGGCGAGGACGGTGCCCATACGTTAACTTTTATTCCGCGGTCGTGACAGCCCTTTACCGTTCCGGCAACGTCGAAGACGCAGCCCCATTCGGGGTTCACGGCGTACGCGTCGAGGAGCGAGGCGTATACCCACGGGTAGAGGATTCTTCTCTCAAACACGGGTGCGGTGCGGGCGGCGGGGTCGGCGCGTTTTATTTCCGCAAGGACGTGCGGATTCTCGGAAGAATATAATATATCTTCGATTCCGCACTCTTTTGCTAGGGACAGAAGCCTTTGCACGGAAACGTCTTCGTTCACGACGGCGTTTACCGTGAGAGGAGTTCCCCGAAGGGCGCACAGTGCCGTCTCAACGTCTCCTTCAACTACGACACCGTCGGCGCCTTCAAGCGACGTGCCGTAAGTTGCCCACACCTGTGTTCTGCCGCAGAGCGGAGTTACCTGACTATTCATTTGCATCTGCGAACGATTTCACAGATGAGCTTATACATTTTTGCAACCGATGCGACGTTTACTCTCTCGCGTACGGAATGGATATCGTAAAGCTCGGGTCCGAAAGCAATGCAGTCGAGTCCCGTAAGCTTTGCCGAGAAGAGGCCGCACTCAAGTCCGCCGTGGGTTGCCGAGATTACGGCGTCCGTGCCGGCAATTGCGCGGTATGCCTCAAGAGAGATATCTCTTATGGGAGAATCCTTTTTATACGCCCAGCCCGGATAGTCGTGACCGATTGAAACGGTACCTCCCGCAAGCTCGACGGCGGTTATTACCTTATCGGCAACGAGCTCCTTACGGGTATCGACCGACGAGCGGACGAACTCGCAGAAGTATACGGAGTCATCATTCGTTTTAATAATACCCATACTGAGCGAGGTTTCGGTGAGTCCCGCAATGTCGGGGCTCATATTCTGTACGCCGCACGGGAGAAGCGCGATTGTGCGGAGCACGTGCTTCGTCGTCTCGTCGGTCATGGGAGCGGTATCGCATTCACATACCTTTGCTTCAAGCGTTACGCCCGGGTCGCTCGTCTGGTATTCGGCTTTATATATGCCGTCGTATTCCTTTGCGAGAGTAAGGAAGGCGTCGAGAGCCTTCTCGGGCACGGCGGCGACGGCCTCGGTCATGGACGGAATTACGTTATCGAACTTACCGCCGTCGATTGATATGAGGCGTATGCCGAGCGTCCTTGCGGCTTCACGGAGGAAGCGGACGGTAAGAAGATGAGAGTTGCCTCTCTCAAGGTGAATGTCACCGCCCGAATGGCCTCCGAGAAGCCCCGATACGGTCACGGAAACGCAGGTATATCCGCGTGCCTTTTTACGCTTCACGGGGAGTGTGCAGTTAACGAGCTTGCCTCCGGCACACCCGCAGGTGAAGACGCCGTCCTCCTCGGAATCGAGGTTGAGCATGCGTCTGCCGCTGATGAGAGACGCGTCGATTCCGACCGCGCCGTTCATTCCCGTTTCCTCGTCGACGGTGATTACCGTCTCGAGCGCGGGATGCTCCGCCTCCTTATCCTCAAGCAGAGCGAGAATGCAGGCGACGCCTATCGTATCGTCTCCGCCGAGAGACGTACCGTCTGCCCATACCCACTCGCCGTCGGTCATCAGCTTTATCGGAGTTACGCTCATGTCGAGCGGGTCGCCGTCTCTCTTCGCGCAGACCATATCCATATGCGCCTGAAGGATGACCGGATCGGCGTTCTCATACCCCTCGGTTGCGGGAGCGTAGATTACGACGTTGTTAAGATCATCCTGCACGTATCGGAGAAGATTTATCTTTGCAAAGGTGACGATGAGGTCACTTATCATTTTGGTATTTCCCGAGCCGTGCGGTACGGTGGAGAGATACTCAAACAGTTCAAATACTCTTTTCGGATTAAGTTCCGACAGAATTCCCATAATAATCACTTGCCTTTCTTTGTTGTCGGTTTAATCATACCACCGCGGCGCGGACGTGTCAAGGTCGGGCGGGGATTTTGCGCGGTATGATTTTATATATAAATATGTTGAAATACCGCATGCGGTATGATATACTATATGGTAGAAAATTGTATTTATCCGGAGGCGGACAATGAAGAGATTTACAGCTTTGGCACTTTGTGTACTCATATGCCTGACGGCTCTGCCGGTTTGCGTGAGCGCCGCTGCGCCCGCGTTCACAAAATCGGTCAGCGCACAGACGGGTGCGGTCACCTTCACTCTGACGAGCGGGTGCCGTGACTCGCAGGGACTTTATTATACCCTGAACCCGTCGAGCCGCACCGCCGTTGTGGGAAGCACGTATTTTACTCCCGCGTCGCAGACGTGTGAGCCGAATACCGACGTTATCGTTATTCCCGACAACGTAGTTTACGGAAACACGACTTACACCGTAAACGCGATAGGCAAGAACGCCCTCTCCTCGACCGACGTGAGACGCGTGAGCGTTTGTGCGTCCGTGCTCACCGTAGGCGAGTTTGCCTTTGCGGGATGCCGCTCGCTTGAGACGGTGTCTCTTGCGGGAGTGCGCACGGTGAACGGTTTTGCGTTCTGGTCGTGCCCGAGACTTACCGCCGTAAGCTTCGGTGCGACGGTATCGAAAATCGGAGGCGGCGCGTTCAAGAACTGCCCGTCGCTGAAGACCGTGACTCTGCCCTCCTCCTCTTCGACTCAGATCAAGAAATACGCCTTCACGGGCACGGGACTTACCAAGGTTTACTACTCCGGCTCGAAGCCTACTGCGGCAAGCGGCGCTCTCGGAAACGCATCGCTTTCGTCCCTTTCGAGCGCGAAGGTTGAGTCCGGCTGCTTCTACGCCGAGCCCGGCGACACGGTTGAGATACCGTTCGTTCTCTCCGGAAGCTCGGGACACACGAAGCCGTCGTCCGTATCCGTTACCACCGACCTTACCGTGACCGACATACTGCCCGGCGACTGCGCAAACGCTTCCGTTTCGTCCGGCTCGTCAAGCGTTTCGCTTTCTTCCGTAAGCGGTGACGGTGTGCTGTTTATTCTTAAGGTATCCGTTCCCGCTAATGCAAGCGGTACCTATTCCGTAGGATGTGCAACCGTTACGGTGTGCTCTCACACCTCGACCGAAACCGTTGTGCTGAAGGCGGCAGAATGTGACGCGGCGGGTCTCTCCGCCACCGCCTGTACCGTGTGCGGCAAGCTTCTCGCCGAATATGCGACCGCTCCCGCGGGCCACTCCGGCAGCGAATACACCGTCACGGCGACCTGCACGACTCCCGGCTTCGTATGCGTCGTATGCGACAACTGCCCCGTAAATTACTTCTACGACGAGGTTCCGGTTCCCGGACACGTCTACACGAATTACTCCGATAAAACCTGTAACGTATGCGGACGCACCCGTACGCTCGAGTTTATTGCCACCGGCACGAGACTCGACAAATATCAGGGCAAGGACGTCGCCGTGGTTACCGTGCCCGAGGACATAAAGACCATCGGCGCCGGTGCCTTCGCGAACCACACCGAGCTTACCGCGGTAGTTTACCCGCCGAATCTTACGTCCCTCTCGACGGGCGTATTCAGCGGATGCACCGGACTTACCGATTTTGCCCTGCCCTCCGTTATTACCGAAATTCCCGCCAACACCTTCTACGAATGTACCTCTCTTACGTCCGTAAGCGGTACGGACAACGTAACCTCGATAGGCACGAACGCCTTCAGCAGATGCTCGTCTCTCGTATCGTACGCGCTTCCCGCGGGAACCGTAACGCTCGGCAACTACGCGTTCGCAAAGTGCGACTCGCTTGAGTCCGTCGCCTTCCCGTCCGCACTCCGTACCGTAGGCAATTCCGCCTTTGCGGAATGCCCCGCTCTCGAGACCGTCGTACTTCCCGACGGTGTTGCCTCGATAGGCAACAATGCTTTCTCATACTGTGCGGCTCTTACCGACGTATACGTTCCCGACTCCGTGCTGAGCATCGGAACCGACGCGTTCGCATGGAGCCCGGACGTTCTCCTTCACTGCGCTGCCGGCTCGTACGCTCAGAGCTACGCCGAGGAGAACAACATCCCGTACGTCATCACCTGCACTCATGCTCCCGACGGAGCATGGGTATACGACGGTGAATATCATCACCAAACCTGCACGCTCTGCGGAAACGGCACGCTGTATGCCGCTCACGATTTCGACGACGACTGCGACACGACCTGCGACGTTTGCGGATACGTACGCACGGCGACCCACGTGCTCGTCCCGACCGTTGTCGCGCCGACCTGCACGGAAGACGGTTACACCCGTCTCTCCTGCCCGCTCTGCGGATACAGCGAAACGACGAACGTCGTGCCCGCGTCCGGTCACGTTTACGACAATGAGCTTGACATGGAGTGCAACGTCTGCGGTGAAGAAAGAATCATCGAAAGAGAAAACGAATTCTATGTATCGGTAAAGGCGGACAAAAAGATTTGCCTGCCCGGTGACGTAATAACGCTGACGTTCAAGCTTGAATATTCGGGCGTTGACCCCGACGAGGTCGGATACTGCGAGATTGTCGACGAGTATATCGCCGGAATCCGTACGCTCAGCGCAATGGAAACCTCGCTGAGTCTGCCCGTCGGCTTCACGCTGAACTCGAAGCCCGTGCTCTCGTCGCTTGACGGAATCGTTAATGCGGAATACGCGGACGTTTCCGTATCCGGCATGAAGGGCGCAAGAATCGCCCGCATGTCCGTACAAAGCTACTTTGATTTCTATGAGGATGAAGACTTCATTCGCTCGTACGGTCTGTACGGCACGGGTGAGCTGTTCACCGTAAGCGTTAAGGTCGGAGACAGCGCCCGGGGACAGTACACTCTCACTCCCACGTTCAACTGGCTCGACCTGAACGAGACCGACGCAGTCGTCAACTTCTCCGCCCCGACCGTAACCGTAAGAGACCCGAACGCAACCGTAACGTCGCTTCGCATCGCGTCGAAGCCGACGAAGCTTACGTACACTCACACCGACACACTCGACCTTGACGGTCTCGTGCTGACCGTCGGCTACAGTGACGGTATCACCGAAAGCATCACGGACGGCTATACCGTGAGCGACGTCGATTTCACGACTGCCGGAATCAAGGTGATTCAGGTATTCTTCGGCGGACTGTCAAGCGCGTTTACCGTAAACGTGGGTCACGAATATATCGAATCGGTAACCCCCGCGACCTGTACGGAGGACGGCGAGCGCAGACTCGTCTGCTCGTGCGGCGAGGTATACGAGGCCGAAACGATTCCCGCCACGGGTCACGTGTACGACGGTGACGACGACATGGAATGCAACGTCTGCGGCGAGAGCCGCGCTCCCGCCTATGTCCCCGGTGACGTGAACGGTGACGGTACGGTATCGTCTGCGGACGTGAACCTGCTCATGCGTTATATCGCCGGATACAGCGTTGTAATCAACGAGGCTGCCGCCGACGCAAACGGCGACGGCACGGTCAGCAGTTCGGATGCAAACCTGCTTCAGCGTTTTATTGCAGGCTACAACGTAACCCTCGGATAA
>JAZUGD010000084.1:0-9203 GCA_045641025.1 Eubacteriales bacterium | reverse complement strand
TTTGTCTTCCTAAGACCGCTTGGCCTCCGACTTCAGGCTGACGGTATCTCTCCCTCGCGCATAGTGCGCCGAACGGTCGCGTACGCGCTGCTTTTCGGCACCGCTGCGGCTCTGCTCACGGGGCTTACCGCACCGCTCGTCGGGCGGTATCTCCTCGGCGACGCGAGAAGCGTCGCCTCTCTCCGCGTCATGAGTGCGGGACTTCCCGCACTCTCCGTTTCAACCGCGCTTGCGGGATATTTCACGGGAGTCGGGCGGGCATACAAAAACGCGATATGCGGCGTGCTCGAGCAGGTAAGCTCGTTTGTTTTTATAATACTTTTCCTTATAATTCTCTCACCGTACGGCATAGAGTATTCGTGTCTTGCGCTCGTAGCGGGCAGCGTCACGGCGGAGGTGCTGTCCGTAGCCGCGGCGGCACTCCTCTATGCCTTTGACGTAAAGCGCAAAAAATCCCCCCGCGCGGGCGACAAAAGACACGGCATATTCAGAAAAATATTCGGTATAGCGATGCCCGTAGCCGTAGGCAGCTGTATCCGTCAGGGCTTCACCACCGCGGAGCATATCGCCATCCCGTGGGGACTGCGCAGAAACGGAGCGGACGAGGCGGGTGCGCTCTCGGCGTACGGCGTCATGTCGGGCATGGCGCTCCCCGTAGTGCTTTATCCGTCCGTCGTTATCGGTGCGTACGCCTCACTCCTCGTGCCGGAGCTTGCCGCACTCGCGCAAAAGAAAAAGACGCGTGAAATCACGCGTCTGTCAACGTCGTCTTTGTTTTATGCGGTTGCTTTTTCCACGGGAGCCGCCGCTCTGTTTTCTTTTTACGGGAACGAGCTCGGGCAGGCGATATATTCGTCCCCCGAGGCGGGAAAGTATATAACCGTGCTTGCACCTCTCGTGCCGCTCATGTTCCTTGATACAACGGTCGATTCGATTCTCAAGGGGCTCGGCGAGCAGGTCTATACGATGAAGGTCAATATAGTCGACTCCGTGCTCTGCCTCGTCTTCGTGCTCGTCCTCGTTCCGCGAATGGGAATCGACGGCTACGTCGTCGTCATCTACGTAAGCGAGGCGATAAACGCCGCGCTCAGCATATACCGTATGCAGAAGGTCTGCGGCGCACGCGTCACACCGTCACTCGTGCTTTATCCGTGGCTTGCCGCGGCTCTCGCTTATGTTCTCGCCCGCATAACGGAAACGTTTCTGCCCGCACTGCCCGTGTATGCTTCAATGTGCCTCACGTGTGCGGCGTATGCCGCGATAACGGTATTCGCCCTGAGACGGCGTTATTCCTTTACCCGTGTGAAGAGCCATTCCCACAGAGCGTCGTCCGTCATCGCGGGAGTCCAGCAGTCGTGATCGCAGTCGCCGTATACGGTCAGCTTTGCGTGGCCGCCGCACTTGTTTATCGTGCTTACCATATGTATGGATTCATCGGGGTACACCGTCGTGTCCTGCGCACCGTGGAATGCCCATATATCGAGGTTTGCAAGGCGCGGAGCCGACCAGGTGACACCGCCGCCGCAAATCGGAACTATCGCCGTATACCATTCGGGACGCGACATCGCAAGCTGCCATACGGTATATCCGCCGAGAGACTCGCCCATAAGGTAAATTCTTTTCGGGTCAACGTCGGGGCGGTTCCGCATCTCGTCGACAAATTCGAGAAGCACGTCGTAAAGCTCCACCCATTCCTTCGCGTGACAGTGGGGAAGCACGAGACGGCAGCGGTATTCGGGGCGTTTTTCAAGCTCGGAGGCGACCATCCAGTATTGCAGGACGGTCGGGTCGGAGCCGAGTCCGCCCGCTCCGTGAATATATATGAGAAGCGGCAGTTTTTCCTCTCCTTCGGGCGCGGTCATGCCGTAATCGAGGTATTCCCCCGGGCGGTTCTTTGAATCAAATCTGAAAAATTCCATAGCTGTACCTTCTTTGTATTGGGCTTTACACTATTATACACCGCGGTGCGGTGCTTTTTCAAGAACAAAACTGCGGGTGTCCGGCAAAACCGGACACCCGCTTGCTTTATTATTCTTTTCTGCCGTATTTTTCGGCTTGCATGCGGAACATTTCGGCGTACTTGCCGTCCTTCTTCATAAGCTCGTCGTGGCTGCCTTCCTCAATCAGCGAGCCGTCGTCGAACATGTAAATTCTGTCAACGTGACGCGTCGTGGAGAGACGGTGCGAGATAAATACGACCGTCTTGTCCTCGGCAAATTCCGAGATATGGCGGTTAAGCTCGTATTCGGCAACCGGGTCGAGGGCGGACGAGGGCTCGTCCATTATAATAAGGTCGTACGGATGAGCGAACACGCGTGCAATGGCGACCTTCTGGTTTTCTCCTCCCGAAAGGTTCACGCCGTCCTCGTAAAATTCCCGCGTGAGCTCGGTGCGTATGCCGCCCTCAAGAGAGGCGACCTTTTCGTCGAACGTCGAGAGCCGCACGGCTCTCTCAACCGTTTCGCGCTTCGACTCGTCGTAGCTTTCGCATATCACGTTTTCCGCAACGGGAAGGGCGAAAATCTGAAAATCCTGGAACACGACGCCGATTCTGTCCTGATACGACGGAGTGTCGTACTCGCCTATGTCGCGTCCGTTCAGCAGCATCTCACCGTCCGTCGGGTCGTACAGATGCATGAACAGCTTCACAAGCGTCGATTTGCCCGCGCCGTTGTAGCCGACAATCGCGATTTTCTCACCGCGGAGCAAGGTCATGTTCACGCCCTTCAGCACCGTCTTTTCGGCGTTGTAGCCGAACGATACGTTACGCAGCGTCAGCGACTCGAATTCGGGTGCGGGAAGAGGTCCGCTTCTCACCTTCGGCTCGTATTCGAGGAACGTACGCATCTTTTCGATATAGAGACCGTGCTCGGGGAATTTTATCACTGAGTCGATTATTTCGGTAAGCTGATACTTGAAGTTGAAGAACGCCGCAGACGTTACCGCAAGAGACGCGAGCGACGCGGTTTTCGTCACCATGATTCCGTACAGCAGTATCGCGTAAACGAGTGGCACCGATACCCAGTTCAGAATCGACCGCGGCAGTCGCGCGAGGAACAGCTTGCGGTTGTATTTAACCTGAGTTTTTCTCACCGTGTCGAGGTTTTCGGCGTATTTGTCAAGCGCCACCTCGTCTACGTGACTTATCCTTACCTCTTTGGCAAGGTCGGGTGTGTTGAAAATTCTCTCGTAGTATCCGCCGCGGCGGTTTACCTTGTTCAGCTCAACGTCTGCCTTCACCTGTATTTTCATGGCGAAGCGGCGGCATACCACCTCAATAATACCCGCTCCGACGGCTATAATCGCGAGCAGGGGGCTTATTGACGAGAGCACGGCGGCAATGAGAGAGATTGTCACAGCGGTCGAAATAAGACCCGAAATACTTTCGATAAGACCGACGGCACGGCTGTCGCTCTGGTTCATCGCAAAGACGAACTCGTTGTAGTATTCCGTATCGTCGTAGCAGGCGAGGTCAAGCGTTTTCGCCTTCTCAAACAGGAGCTTGTTAAGCTCGTAATGAAGCGTCTGCTGACGGGTAAGACGGTACACGTTGCGGTACCATTGGTACCATGCCTGGAACGCGGCGTAATATGCGAGGAAGCCGAGGATGAGCAGCACGACGTGCCAAAACGGCCACGCCGCCTCAAGCGCATCGAAGAAAAGCTTGGTTATGAGCACCCACGTTGAACGCTGGAAGCCCCATATAACGCCGTAAATCATTTCCCATATTACGTAGCCGGGTATGTATTTCCACGTAAGACGGAGGAGGAAGAGATCGTTCGAGAGGGAACCGTGAGCGGGCTTTTCGCGTTTTTTCTTGGTTTCCTTGCTCACTCTTCGTCACCTCCTTCACCGAGGTAGTTCTGCGCCTGTATGTTGAACAGCTCGGCGTATTTGCCGCCCTTCGCCATAAACTCGTCGTGCGAGCCGGACTCAACCACCTCGCCGTCTTCAAGCAGATATACTCTGTCTGCCATCACGGCGGAGGACATGCGGTGAGATATGAACACGACGGAGCGTCCCTCACACGCCTCCATCATATTTTTATACATATTGTACTCGGCAACGGGGTCAAGTGCCGAGGTCGGCTCGTCAAGTATGACGATCGGGCTGTTCTTTGCATAAATATGGGCAATCGAAATCTTCTGTGCCTGCCCGCCCGAGAGAACGAGACCGTTCTCGTCAAGCTCGTGGTCGAGCACCGTGTCAATACCTTGCTCGGTTTCGGCGATTCTGTCCCATACTCCCGCACGTTTGAGAGAATCAATCACAAGCTCGTCGTCGCCGTCTCTCTCGGGGCGGAGAAGCACGTTTTCCTTGACCGTCATCGAGAAATGACGGTAATCCTGAAGCACCGTTGCAAACGTGTCGCGGTACGAGTCAAGCTCAATCTCGCGTGCGTCCGTGCCGTCAAGCGTGATTTTTCCCTCGGTCGGGTCGTAAAGCCTCAGCAGCAGCTTCGTGAGCGTCGTTTTGCCCGCGCCGTTGTGACCGACGAGCGCAATTTTCTCGCCTTTTCCTATGCGGAGAGAGACGTTCTTAAGCACGTCCTTGTCCGAGCCGAAATAGCGGAACGAAACGCCCTCAAGCACGAGGTCGCCGTAGCTTGCGCGGGGACCGTCCTCGTTTTTGGCAACGGCGGGCTTGTAGTCGAGAAAGCCGCGAAGCTTTTCTATGTAAAGCGCGTGCTCGTAGAACTGCGTTCCCATTTCGGTTATATCGCGTATATCCCAATACAGGTATTCAACGGTGTCCGTGAGTACAACGCAGTCGCCGTACTTCATCCGTCCGGTGACGAGTGTCTGATACGCCGCGTATACGTACACGCTGAACTGCGACAGTATGCGCTGCACGACCATCTCGAAAAACCAGCATATACCGATAAGTCTGCCCTGCGTGCGGAAGACCTTTTTCGCGTCCTCCGTTGCCGCCTTGAAGCGCGCGAGAATGGGCTCCGATATATTCGTAAGCCGCATTTCCTTGGCGTAAGCCGCCTGATAGAAGGTGCGCAGAGAGTACAGCTTGCGTCTGTTCTGCTCCGCATTAAGCTTGTCGAGCTTGAAGTTTTCCTTCATTCTCTTTTTCGTTATCGGAATGAGCAGAAAAGGAAGCAGAGCGAACACGAGCACAACGGGGTCGATAAGCAGAGCAAGCGCTCCGTGACCGAATATCGAAACGATATCCCACGCGAGATTCGAGAACGAATCGGCAACCTGCTCGTAGCGGGTGACGCAGTTCGCCATTGTCATGGCGTAATCGTTGTAGAACTCCGGTGATTCATAGCACGCAAGGTCGCATTCCGCCGTCTTTTTCATGACGGGCATCTTCAGATTTTTCGATATTTTATACTGAAAATACGGCTCAAGACGCAGGTTTATGAGTTCTATCGCAAAGTTTACGACGAATCCCGACGCTATCCAAACCGCGAGAAAAATCATGACGGACGTGAAGCTTCCGCTTGTCTGTGCCGTATTTACCGCATAGCGCAGAAAGAACGACTGCACGACGGCGTACGCTCCCCAGAACGCCGAGGTCGCAAGCTTGAAGGCAATCCTTCCGCGACATCCGCGTGACATTTGACGAAGCGCGAACACGTTGTTCGAGATAATACGCCCGAGCGACAGCTTTATCTTTTTGTCGTCCGTGTCTTTTGTCTTTTTCTTCAAAAGGATACTCCTTTCCGTACAGTTTACTTTATAATACCATACCGTCCCGTGACAGTCAATAAATCTATGGTTGAATATAACACCGCTATTTCAAATTATAGAACAGAATGTTCTAAATGTCAATAAATTTGTCATATCAAGTATATACTTTTTTTGGTGATGAAGATGAAATATAAAAGAATAAGGGATCTCCGCGAGGACAATGATTACAGTCAGGCGGAAATAGGGAAAAAGATAAATATTCCTCAAAGAACGTATGCGTATTACGAAAGCGGCGAGCGAATGATACCGCCGCATATACTTTGCGCTCTCGCCGATATATACGGTGTCAGCGTAGATTATATTTTAGAGCGTACCGACAAACCCGAACCGAATAAATAAAACCGACCGCACCATATAGTGCAAAGGTCGGTTTTTTGTATGTTTATATGTTAAATGAATTTGTGTTCTTACCAAGGCGAAAAAAGTGTAATGTATCACACAAGTTTTGTGTACTTTACGGTTAAGCAAAAACGAGTTTACAAAAAAGTTTACAAAATGGTTTACAAACAAGTTGACAAAATCAAAAATAGCGGTTATACTGTTATTAAGTAATAGTGGAGGAGTATATGGATAACAAGGAATTATACAGCTTAATATTAGGCAACGATTACTATTCCATTGATGATTTGAGATACAACAAAAAACTCGGATTTATGTTGTCAAAAGAAGAATTTGCTTCATTTTTGAATCAAAAAGATGGCTTGATTGATGAGAACTACCCGTATATAAAAACAGTACCGCTTAAAACCTTTAATTCAAAGTACTGCTTTTTTGTCGATGGAGGTTTTCTTTTGTCGCTGAAAAACGAGTATATGAGATTGCTTGCAACAGACTATGAATTGAACCAAAGTTTTTTGTTTTTAAGAAACGGAGAAGATATATTGATTTCGAGATTGTTTTCTGAAATTGAAGGGACATTAAGTATAGAGAATGTTCCGACAACCCAGAAAAAAATTCGTGACATATACAAAAGTGAAAAAATCACCGATGATAATGACCGTATAGTCAGAAATATGCTGAAAGCGGTAGAATTCATTATCAACGAAAAACCGGAATTCAATAAGGAAAATTTATTTAAGCTTTATAGTATTTTAAGCTATGACAGTTTACCGCAGGAAAAGAGAATTAAACCCGGGATGTATTACCGCGATGATGAAGTATATATTGATGTTTTCAGTGGAGCATCCCCGAAAATAATAGACGAGTGTATGGACTCTCTCTTCGCGTTCGCAAACAACAGAGAAAACGTGGAAAAATATGATGTTCTGCTTCCCTTTATCTGCCATTATTATATTCTTTATGTTCATCCGTATTTTGATTACAACGGCAGAACGGCGAGAATGGTATCGTTTTGGCTTAATTATATTAACAAAATCGTGCTTGCACCGTATTTCATGAGTGAAGCAATAAACGAAAACAAAAAAGAATATTATAATGCTTTGACAAATACACGTCTGACAAACAATGACCTTACCTATTTTTTGGGGTATATTTTAGAGACATCCATAAAATTCTGCTTTGTTTACAAAAACCTTGAAGAAATCAAAAAGGTACTATCGAAAACGGGAGATAATCTTACTTCGGCAGAGTGGGTGTATGTTAAGAAAATAATCATCCACAGCCCCGAGAACTATTTTGATTACAAAATGTTTTTGAAATACATTAGTTCTTATATGACAAAGCAGGGGGCAACCGGTATTTTGAACAACTTGAGCAATTATGATATTTTAATTAAAACCAAGAATAAAAAAGGAGATACGGTATATAGACTGAACCAAGACCTGCTTGTGTACAGTTATAATAAATAAGATTATTATGAAAAGATAATGACTAATAAAACCGACCGCATTTCCGTGCGGTCGGTTTTCGTTTTATTTGTTTTTCGGTACGTTTGCAAGGTCACGGACGAATTCCTCGATTTTGTAAAGCTGCGAGGGCTTGTCGTCGCGGAGCCATGCAAGACGGTATTCACCGAGCCATTCGTCCCAGTCGCGTGAAAGCTCATCGCGGGAGTCGTACCCGCTCACGCCGTTCGCATAAAGCGCCGTATGCAGGCAGAGAGCAATGCCGCGGGCGGCAAGCATCAAGTCTCCTGTCCTCGGGTCGTCTCCGCGTCCGAGAACCGAGAGGGCAGAGTACGCTTCATCGCACACCTTGATACCGTGTACAAGATCGTCCGCCGTTTTCCCATCGGGATAGGTGAGCGGCTCATATTTTCCTTCGATCATGTTCGCGCTGTACCAGCCGACGAGCTCCGGCCATCCGCAAAGTGTCTGCACTTCAACGAGAGAACGCTCGATCTTGTATATGTCGCCGCTGCCGAACAGGAGCAGTCCCGCGTTTTTGAAAAACTCATCGTCTGTGGCGGATCCGGCATTCCAGCTCTTCTCCGCGCCGAGCGTGAACCCGAACAGATTACAGTTGAAGCTGCATATATGACCGAAATCGCCCCAGTTGGTGTTCATCATACCGAGAGAACCGTTCTGCTTCGCAAGTACGGCAAATTCCGAGATGTTACCGACGGACGTGTCAAGGTCCTCGACGAAACAGCTCCACGAGGACGTACCGGGGCACGCGATATTCACGTAACCGAGCTCACGGAAATACCGTCCGAGCCATTCGGGTACCGATTTGTGATAGTTCCAGTTGAGCACTATCATGTCATCCCCGATCTTCTCTTTCATCATCTCGGGGTGTGCCATTACCACATCGCCCCACATCATCGGAGTCTTGCCGTGACTGCGGAGAATGTCGATGAGCTTGCATACGTGATGAAAATACGCCTCACCTCTGTCGCGTCCCTTGTTTTTGCCGGTGCAGAGGTCCATCGTCTCGTCGCCGCAGATGTTGAACTTGTCGGTACGGAAAAGCGGTATATACTGCTCAATCATGCTGCCGATGACCTTTATCGTGTCGGGATTGTACGGGTCTGCGGTGTGGTGCCACTGTCTCTCCATCCAGTAATGGCGCGAGGGCACGTAGTTTTCAAGCTCGCAGAGATACGAGTACCTCTCACTTTGCAGAAGATTGTAAAGATGTCCGAAGGTGGAGAGGGACGGTATCAGCTCGATGAAATTATCGTAGCAGTATTCGTCAAGCTCGATTATCTCATCCGCCGTCAGCGCGTCGTAGGAGGTCAGTATTCCTTCAAACTCACGGAACAGAAACGCGTCCTCAACGTAAAACTGCATCATGTTCGATTTGAAATACGCGAGCTTATCGGCGATGGACTTGAGCTTATCAAGCGTGTTGACTCTTCCGCGCGTCACGTCCTGATAAAAACCGCGTACCGCAAAATCGGGAGCGTCCTCCACCTCAAAGCAGGGAAGCGTGCCTCCGAACTCGTCCGTCACCTGGCGGAGCGACTGTATGCCGTAAAACGCCCCCGCGGGGCCGTCTCCGTTTATCGTAATCCCGTCGGGAGTCACGGTGAGGACGTACCCCTCGCCGCTGTCTCCGGCACACACGGTAATCGCCTTGCCGCACGGCTCACCG
>JAZUGD010000083.1:0-10142 GCA_045641025.1 Eubacteriales bacterium | reverse complement strand
GTGGGAATTGAATGACGGCAACTGCATTGAAACGGTGCTGATGCAGTACCACCATGGCAACACCGTCTGCATTTCCTCGCAGGTAGGATGCCGCATGGGCTGCGCGTTCTGCGCCTCGACCCTGCGCGGCAAGGTGCGTGACCTCACCCCGTCCGAGATACTCGGTCAGGTAATCGTCGCGGGCCGCGATACCGGAGAGAGAGTCGACGGTGTGGTCATGATGGGCATAGGCGAGCCGCTTGACAATTACGCGGCGACGGTAAAATTCCTGCACCTCGTAAGCGAGGAGGGCGCGCCCGGAATAGGACTGCGCCACATATCGGTATCGACCTGCGGGCTTGCCGCGAAAATCCGCGACCTTGCGGAGGAAGAGCTGCCCGTAACTCTGTCGATTTCGCTTCACGCATACGACGACGAGGTACGCTCGCGTCTTATGCCCGTAAACAAAAAATATCCGATAAGCGTACTGCTTGACGCGTGCAGATATTATTTTGACAAAACGGGACGCAGAATCTCGTTTGAATACACCTTAATCTCGGGTGAAAACGATTCCACGGACGGTGCGTACGCGCTTGCCGCCCTGCTCCGCCGTGAGATGGGAGAGCGCCCGTGCCACGTGAACCTCATTCTGCTCAATCCCGTAAAGGAAACCGGACTCGTCTGCCCCGACCGCACGGCGGCGGAGGCTTTTCGTGCGGTGCTTGAGAAAAAGGGAATCACGGCGACGTTCCGCCGCCGTCTCGGAAGCGATATTTCCGCCTCGTGCGGTCAGCTCAGGCTCAAGCACATCGAAGAGGACGAGGGGTAAACATTTTATTAAATCCGTTTACCTTTGACGTTTTATAATATATAATAATTACAGTCATCCCGCACGGATGCGGGAGGGAAAGGTTTGGCATCATCTATGAAGTATTTCGGTATGACCGACGTCGGCATGAAGCGCGCCGTCAATCAGGACAGCTTCGACGTACGTGAGTACGCCTCGGGTGTCCTTCTTACCGTCTGCGACGGTATGGGCGGAGTGAACGGAGGTGCCGAGGCATCCTCAACCGCTGTGACCGCTTTCACCGGCTACGCCGACCTCAAGCTCGACGTTGCGGGTGCGGTTGATACGGATACCGTGAAGGATACGCTCACGTCCGCCGCAAAAGCCGCAAACAAGGCGGTTTTCAAAGCGTCCGAGCAGAACGATGAGCTTCACGGCATGGGTACGACTCTCGTCTCCGCATACATAGGCGAGAACGGGATATTCGCCGTGAACGTAGGTGACAGCCGTCTCTATTACATCTACGGAGAGACAATAGCTCAGGTAACCAAAGACCACTCCTACGTTCAGTACCTCGTTGATATCGGCAAGCTCACCGCAGAGCAGGCAAAGGAATCGTCGGGCAAGAACATAATTACCCGTGCCGTAGGCACCGAGGAGGACGTCGAGGTCGACTTCTTCTCGCTCGATGCCGCACCGGGCGGACACCTTCTTCTCTGCTCCGACGGACTTACGAACCACGTCTCCGAGGAAGAGATTATCCGTATTCTTAACGACTGCCCGTCGCCCGAGGAGGCGTGCGAGGCGCTCGTATATCTCGCCAACAAGAACGGCGGAAGCGATAACATCACCGCCGTGGTTGCGTCACTGTAACGGGGAGGCGGATATATGGAAAACTTTGAAAGATACGTCGGCGTAGTTCTCGATAACAGATATAAAATAGAAAAAGTGGTCGGCATCGGCGGCATGGCGGTCGTTTTCCGCGCGGAGGACATCCTTATGCGCCGCACCGTTGCCGTTAAAATGCTCAAGGAGGACGTTGCGAAGGACGAGCAGTCCGTACGCCGCTTCCTCAACGAGTCCAAGGCGGTTTCGATGCTCTCGCATCCGAACATCGTTCGCATTTTCGACGTTTCGATGAAGGAACGCGAGCAGTATATCGTAATGGAATATATCGAGGGCATCACCCTCAAAACGTATATGACGCGCCGCGGCGCGCTCTCGCTCCGCGAAATGATAGGCTTCACCGAGCAGATTCTCCGTGCGCTCGAGCACGCACACGTCAAGGGTATCGTTCACCGTGACATCAAGCCGCAGAACATCATGCTTCTGAAAAACGGCGTCGTCAAGGTTACGGACTTCGGTATCGCGAAGCTCCCGAACGCCGAGACGGTCACCGTGACCGACCAGGCGATAGGTACCGTTTACTATATCAGCCCCGAGCAGGCGAGCGGCGGCGAGATTGACGCGCGCAGCGACATCTATTCTCTCGGCGTAATGATGTACGAAATGGCAACGGGCCAGCTCCCGTTCAATTCCGACAGTCCCGTATCGGTTGCGCTCAAGCAGATAAACGACGAGGCGAAAAAGCCCCGTGAGATAAACAGCGAAATTCCGAAGGGACTTGAGCAGATTATCGGCCGCGCGATGGAAAAGCAGCCCGACATGAGATATCAGGACGCAACGCAGATGCTCCGTCAGCTGACCCGCCTCAAGGAAGACCCGTCGGCGGAATTCAAGACCCCGTTCAAGCTTTTCAAAAAGAAGGACGGAGAGGTAAAGCAGAGCAAAGCGATGTTCCCGATAATACTCGGCGTCGCAATACCGTTCGCCATTGCGGCGATAGTTTCCTTCGTGCTGATTGTTTCGAGCCTGTTCTCGGGCTCCGGCGACGGCTCGGAGACGATTACGGTCAAGGACTTCGTAGGACAGAAGTTCTCCGAAAACATGCAGGAATTCTTCGACAACTCCGAATACTACAAGCTGAATCTCGTGCAGGTTTACTCCGACACCGAGCCTGCGGGCAAGATTCTGAAGCAGGAGCCCGAGGCGGGTACGACGAGAAAGGTCAACAAGGGCACGAAATTCTGTGAGATAAAGCTGACCGTCAGCCGCGGCACGAGAACGGCGGTAATGCCCGACGTTACCGTGCTTGATTACAGAGAAGCAAAGCTGATGCTCGAAAAAATGGGCATCGAGCTGAAGATAGTGACCGAGTCGCAGGTGAACAGCGTATTTGAGATAGGTACCGTAATATCGACCGTGCCCGTTGCGGGCGATAAGGTCGAGAGCGGCGACACCGTAACTCTGTACGTCAGCTCCGGTCCCACCTCGGAGAAAATAGAAATGCCCAACCTCGTAGGCAAAAACGAGGGCGAGGCACTCAAGGGTCTTCTTCTCGAGCATCTCTTCCCCGGCGACGTAACGTACGAGGCATCCTCGAAGCCGAAGGGCACCGTTATCTCACAGAGTGTGAGAGCAGGTGATGAGATTTGCGTCAACACGTTCATAAACTTCACCGTCAGCGGCGGAAAGGACTACGGCAAGAAGCCGGAGAAGACCACCAAGGCGACGGAAAAGACGACTAAAGCAACAAAGAAAACCGAAAAGACCTCGGAGGTCTCAACGGAACCCGCGGTAACCGAAACGGAGACCACGGATATACTTACCGAAACCGTTGTAACCGAAACCGAAATGACCGAAACCGAGCTCACGGAGGAAACCGTGACCGTTGAGGTCACCGAGGCGGACGTCATAGAGGACGACAATGCGTGACGTACTGACGGGACTTATCGTTTCGGGAGTCGGCGGACTTTACACGGTCGAGTTGACGGACGGCGGTGATGCCGTTGCCTGCCGTGCGCGCGGAGTATTCCGTCACGACAAAATCACGCCTACGGCGGGCGATTTCGTAACGCTTGAGGAAACGGACGGCTCATACGTTATCTCGGCGATTCACGAAAGACAGAACGTACTTATAAGACCGCCCGTGGCAAACCTCACGCGGATGCTCATCGTAGTTCCGGCAACCAAGCCGGAGCCCGACCTTTTCTACGTGGACAAGCTGACCTGCATCGCCGACGCACTGTCGATAGACTGCACGGTCGTTGTAAACAAATATACGCTTGACCCCGACGGTGCCGAAGCTATTGCCGAAGAATACCGCCGCGCGGGCTTTGAGGTGTTCCTCACCGATGCGGTGGAGGGCCTCGGAACGGACGAGCTGCGTTCTCACGTGCTCGACGGCTGCTCGACGGACGGAAGACCGTCCGTATTCGCGTTCGCCGGAGTTTCCGGCGCGGGCAAATCGTCCCTTGCGGGACGTATGTTTCCCGGGTTCTCGTTCACCGCGGGAGAGATAAGCCGCAAGACCGAAAGAGGCCGCCACACCACGCGCGAGGTAAGGCTCGCACGGGTGGCACAGGGGCTGTACCTTGCCGATACTCCCGGCTTTTCTCAGCTCGACTTTGAGCGGTTCGACTTCTTCCCGCCGTATCTTCTGCCGGAGGCGTTCAGAGAGTTTTCCCCGCTTATAGGGGACTGCCGCTACGCCGACTGCACCCATACCAAGGAAGAGGACTGCGCCGTACGCATCGCGATGAAGGAAGGCAGAGTCAGCGCACGCAGACACGAAAGCTTCTGTGCGCTTTATGATATAATGAAGAAAAAGCCCGAGTGGCAGAGAAGAAAAGAAGCGGAGTCAAATAAGCAATGAAAACGCTGATAATTACCGGAGGCGATTATTCGGGCACGGCACCCGACGGGTGCTTTGATCTGACGGTAGCCGCCGACTCCGGACTTGCGACCGCACAGAGACTCGGTATCACACCGGACGTGGTGCTCGGAGATTTCGACTCTCTCGGCTACGTGCCCCGGGGGAATTTCGAGGTGCTGACTCATCCCGCGCACAAGGACGAGACGGACACGATGCTCGCAGCGTCGGTCGCGCGCGAGCGCGGTGCCGATGAAATCGTGATTCTCGGCGGGCTCGGCGGACGCGCCGACCACACCGTATCGAATCTTTTTCTGCTTGAAGCACTTGCCGACGATGGCGTGCACGCCGTACTGACCGACGGCTCAAGCGAGGCGAGAGTCCTGCTTGAGGGAGACGGGTGCTGCGTTCCGTACGGAGAGTACCGCTATTTTTCCGTATTCGCGCTTGAGCCCTCAGTTGTGAGCGAGGACGGGTGCGAATACCCGCTGTCTCACGCCGCACTCACGCGTGCGAACGCTTACGCCGTCAGCAACGAACCGCTACCCGGCGGTGCTCACGTAACGTGCGAGAGCGGACGCGTACTTCTCATACGCTCCGAAAAGCCGTAACCGAAATTAAGACCGTGCATATAATGTTAACGTGCACGGTCTTTTATTTTTCAGTTTTCGGAGGTATCATGAAAATCGTTATCTGGAAGAGCCCGCCTTATCTCTCCGGCATACTTAAAAAAATATTTAAAATAAACTGAGAAGTGCCCGCCGCACGGCGGGTGCTTCCTTATTTTCCCGCCTTGACACCTCTCAGCGTTTTTGGTATAATGACGCCGAACGGAGGTGTTGTAAATGAAGAAAATTTTATCTTTGATTTTTGCTCTGCTTCTTTGCCTTTCGGCATTCGTTTCATGCTCGGTCATAAATGACGTAAAGCGGAAAATTCTGCCCGACAAGGCGGCGCTCGACGGTCTTGAGCTTTCCCGCGACAAGCTGTTCGGCGACACGGACGACGCGGAAAAACTGTTTGATATATTGAGCGGTGCCTTCACCGCGGAATACACGGGAGCAGACGGCGGCACCGCCGAGGTGCGTTATGACGCAGCCTCGGAAAAAGCAGACGCATCGGTTACGTTCGCGGACGGTGTTGCCGACTCCGCAAAGTTCTTTATAAACGGCACGAAAATTGCCGTAAAGTGTGAGTCACTGCTCGGTGACGAGGTGCTCGGCGCGGACACCGAAAACCTCGCGGAAAAGCTTAAGAATTCTCCTCTGTTGAAGATTCTCGACATCAGTCCCGAAGACCTTGCGAAAAATTCTCCGCTCCCCTTCTTCCCGCTGCCCGCCGATGCGGCAGAGTTCGGCGATATTATTGAAGATTACCGCACTGCGTTTGCGGGAGTTTCCGCACATGCGTCCGACGTGACGTTTGAGTATTCAGACGGCGAGACGGTCAAAGCGGCGGAGATTTCACGCACACTTGAGGCAAAGGACGCACTTCCTCTTGCAGAACGGCTTTGTGCCCTTGCCGGGAAGTTTTCGGACACGGACACTGCGGAGTTACTTGACAAAAGCTTTAAGGACACCGGACGGACGGTACTCGGTGTCACTCTCGACAAAAAGACGGAATACGCGCTTGCCGTAAAGCTTGAAATTACTCTCTCGGAAAGCGACACCTTCTCCCTCTCCGCGGCGTTTGACTCTCCCGAGCTTACCTCTGCAACCGTCCGTGCGGGAGACTCCGCAACGGTCGGTATCGCGAAAAACGCCGACGGCGGAATCCGTATCACCGACGGTGAGAACGCACTTCTCGAGCTTACTGCCGACGACGGCAAATACACGGTGACGGTGTACCCCGAGGACGGAGACGCCGAGACCGTCACGGGCACGTACGAAATAAACGATGACAGCGCGTCGCTCACCGCCGTCAAAGACGGCGAGGGCAGCTCCTCGCTCGCGCTGAAGCGCGGAGGCACACCCGACGAGATACCCGAATACAAGGACGTATTCGACATGGACGCGGGTGACTGGCTCAAGCTCACGCTGAAGCTTGCGCTCGGTAAAATCACGGACTGAAATGAAAAAGAGCCCTGCGGGGCTCTTTTTTTGTTTAGTCAAGTACCGTCCAGATAAGCATTTCCGTCTCGCCTCTGTTGGCGAAGGTGTGATAAGGAATGAAGTGCGCGGTGAACGGTTCCTCCTTCACGCCCGAATGAGGAGCGTAAAGCGCGTTCTTCTGCCCTCTCTTTCTTGCGGGAACCTCGAGTGCCGTCTCACCGACGGTGGAATCGAATACGGCGGTAACGGGAGCATCCTCGCGGATTCTCACGGAGCGGAGGTAGTCGCCGTTGTCGACCGCCTCCATGCAGTATATGCGGGGACCGTACGTGAGAGCACTTCTTCCCGCGTTTTCGTTCACTCTGACGTCGGCGTCAATCCATCTCGGCTTCACTTCGAAGTCTACCGTTACGCTCTCGCCTTCGGAGAGCTCCACGGGCATATATCCCGCCCCGTACGCTTCCGACCACGAGGGCACGCGGAGCGCAAGCTTTACGTCCCCGTCCGCACTTACGGTAACCTTGCCACTGTCGGGATAGGAAGTCGTCTGTTTTACGGTGACGTCTCTGCCGCCGACGTTCAGCGTGACCTCGGAGGTCATATACTGATGCACGTAGACCGTGTCGCCGTCAACTCCGTAAACGTAACCGCCTATCGTGGGAATGAATCTCGTTATGTTGGGAGGACAGCACGAGCACCAGAACACGCGCACTCTCTCCGTTATCGGGAAGCGCACACCCGCGGGCTTCGTGCTCTTCGGCGGAATCTCAAGCGGGTTTTCGTAGAAGAATTTCTCTCCGTCTATCGAGTAGCTTGAAAGGAAGCCGTTGTAGAGCACTCGCTCGATTATATCCGCGTATGCGGGGTTGCCCGGGTCAAGCTCCTGCATTCTCAGGCAGAAGAAGGCAAGCCCGATTGCCGCGCAGCTTTCGGCGTACGCGTTGGCGTTCGGGAGATAGTAGTCGTCGGAGAACTGCTCACCGACGGGGTTAGAGCCGATGCCGCCGGTTATGTACATGCGGCGGTTCACGATACTGTCGAACATTCTGAGGCACGCCGCCTTCAGTTCTTCGTCTCCCGTAGAGAGAGCAAGCTCCGCCATAGCGGTATAAAGATAAGTCGCTCTTACGGAGTGGCCTCTCGCGTCCTTCATTTCGCGTACGGGAATATCGGACTGCGTCTGCGCATCGGCGTCATCTCCTTTGGCGCCCGTTCCTCTGTTGTCGAGGAAGAAGGCGGCAAGGTCGCGGTATCTCTCCTCGCCCGTGAGTCGGTAAAGCTTCATGAGCGCAATTTCAATCTCCTCGTGCCCGGGAGTCGTGAACGCGGCACTGTGCTCGATACGGAAGGTGCGGTCGACGAGGTCGACGTACTTTTTCGCACAGCGAAGCAGTTTGTCTTTTCCCGTTGCCTCAAAATACGCAATACCCGCCTCAATCATATGGCCGAGACAGTACAGCTCGTGCGCACCTCTGAAAGCAAAGCGGTTCTGCGGCTCCTTTACGGTGAAATATATATTGAAGTAACCGTTTTCGTCCTGATTCTTTTCGATATTGTCAACGATGGAATCAACCGCCGTCTCAAGCTCGGGACATCTCTCCTCTGCGGCGAGATACGCAACGGACTCCATCCATTTGTAAACGTCGCTGTCCCAGAAGAAATGAGGCTCCTTGTCCATTCCTTCCTTCCAGTCACAGCGGAACGCGCCGATTCTGCCGCTCGCGTCGAACTGCTCGTAGACTGCCTTGATAATCGTCTCACGCTCAAGCTTTTGACGCTTTGCCCAGAAGCCGTCGGTAATCTTTGCGTTTGTAAAGGGTACGTTTTTCATATTATGTGCTCCCTCATATCTTACTACCTGAATTTTACCACAACGGGCTTCATTTTACAATAAAAAAGAGACCGCTCGGCGGTCTCTTTCCTTTTATTTTTTGCGTTTATGCTTGTTTTTTGAAGCTCCGCCGCCCGAGGATGGGTCATCCGACGTGTAGTAGTTGCTGTAATAACGGCTGTAGTAGTGGCTGTAATACTTGCTGTAATAACGGGTGTAGTAGTTCTTGTAGTAGTAACCGCCGTTGCCGTGGTCTACGTTGTTGAGTATCGCACCGAGAATACGGCATCCGCTCTTTTCAAGCTGTTCCTTGACGTTTGCCGCGAACTTACCGGTAATCGCGTTTGCGGAGACGACCATAATGGCACTGTCGCATACTGCCGCCACTACCGCCGCGTCAATTACGTTTCCGAGAGGAGGACAGTCGATTATGATGTAATCGAACGTCTGCTTTGCATTCTCAATGAATTCGGAAAATTTCTTCTTGCTGAGAAGCTCTACGGGGTTCGGCGGGAATGCGCCGCTGAATATCATATAAAGATTCGGGTACTGCGTTGCATAAAGCACGTCCTGAAGAGATGCCTGACCGGAGAGGAACTGCGAAAGTCCTTCGATTCCGGTAACGTCGGTATGCTTGGACGCGAACACCGATTTACGCAGGTCGGCGTCGATGAGAAGCACCTTTTTGCCGAGCTCCGACAGACTCTTCGACAGCTCGAGCGCGATGGTACTTTTTCCCTCGTTCGGCACGCAGCTCGTCAGCACGATTGCATGAACGTCGTCGCCGCAGAACTGAATATTCGTTCTTAAGGTTTTGTATGCTTCTTTTGTATTATAGTCGGCTTTGATTACGGTTTTCAGATTAATCTGTTTCGTCGAGCCGTGATTCTGGTTTCTTTCGAAATCGTTTTCCGTCATTATTTCGTTCCGCCTTTCGTCCGAGTTTAACGCCAGATTACTTTCTGTCTTCTATCTTCTTCGCCTCGGGAATCATGCCGAGAGTCGAGAGTCCGAGATATTTTTCAACGTCTCCGGGATTCTTGATTTTGTCGTCGAAGAAGAATACGAGGAAGAACACGCCGCAGGTTGCAACGAATCCGACAATCAGACCGATAAGCACGTTTCTCGCGGTGTTGGGTGAATAAGGAGACTTGGGGGTCGAGGCGGTCTCGCTTATCTGCGCTATCTCCTTACCCTGCATGATTTCGGAAATGTTCTTGACCGATACCTCGCACACCTCGTCCGCGATATCGTGCACAAGCATCGGGTCACTTCCCGAAACGGTGATTTCGAGAATTCGGGTGTCGGTGGGGTTGGTGATGGTAACCATATTCTTGAGGTCGCCGTAGCTCACGTTAAGGTTGAGGTTGGCAATAACCTCCTCAAGCACGCGGCGTCCCTTTATCATGCGCTCATAGTCCTTGGTGAGCTGCTTTGCCACGTTTACGTCGGACTGCGTATCGGCAGCCTTCTGCAGGATATAGATGCTCGCATCGGACTTATACATGGGAGTTGCGATGAATTTCGTATAGGCGAACATCGCACCCGCGCAAACGAGCGTGGCGATAACGATTATCCACCATTTGGAAAGGAGAAGAAGTAAATATTCTACCAGATTGATACCGGATTCCTGCTGTTCGTTTTCCATATTACCGTGCCTTTCGTGAGCTTAACTTATTACCCGCATCGGGTAACCGTAAAATAAATCCTCCGCCGTATCGGCGCCGAACTTGCGTTTTATCGCGGAGTATGCCTTTGACAGACCCGGTGCGCGGTCGCGTG
>JAZUGD010000082.1:0-4075 GCA_045641025.1 Eubacteriales bacterium | reverse complement strand
CTTGCAATAAAGCTCATCGGTGAGGAGTACTGGTACGTTCTCCCTCTTATATGGACTCTGATTCCGATAAGCGCGGGAGTGATGTTCTGCTTCGTACCTCTTCCCGAACCCGTCTCGACTTCCGAAAACACCGACGAGAAGGGAAAAAGTTTATTCGGTATAGGCGTATTCTTCCTTGCGGCGTATATGATGTTTGCGGGAGCTGTTTCCGAGGCATCAATGGCACAGTGGATGTCCTTCTTTGCGGAACGCGGACTCGGAGTCGACAAAATGCTCGGCGACCTTCTCGGTCCGTGTCTGTTTGCACTTGCAATGGCGGCGGGGCGTACGCTTTACGCCGTTCTCGGTAAAAAACTCGATATAGGCAAGGCGCTCGTGGGATGCAGTATTATATGTGGTGCGGGTTATCTCATCTGTACGCTTTGTCCGAATCCCATACTCTCACTTCTCGGGTGCGCGGTTGTCGGTATAGGTGTCAGCCTTATGTGGCCGGGAACTCTCAGCCTTACGTCGTCGGTCATTCCCAACGGAGGCACCATACTTTTTGCTATGCTTGCGCTTTTCGGAGACGTAGGATGCTCGTTCGGGCCGTGGTTTACCGGTTTTATTTCGGATAAACTGATAAATACGCCCGCCGTAGCTTCACTTTCCGTTTCAACCGGAATGGGGACCGATCAGCTTGCTCTCAGAATATCGCTTCTTATTCTTGCGATAATACCTTTCTCCGCGGCACCGGTTGCGGCACTCGTAAAAAAGAAAAAATCAAACGACAAGTTCGCCTCTTAACGAGGCGAATATTTTTTTCTCTTCACGCGAAACCTTCACCTGCGTAAGACCGAGCATTTCGGCGGTCTTCGACTGCGAGTAGTCCCTGAAATACCGAAGAATAATTATTTTTCTCCATAACGGAGGCATTTTTGATATAGACTCACGCAGAGCGATCTTTTCCGTGAAATTATCGGTTGTGTCGTCACAGGAGAGCGTATCCTCAAGAGAGAGTGAATCATCGTCTGTCAGCGGTGCATTGAGCGACTGAACGGGATGCGATGCTTCGAGCGCATCGTAAACTTCTTCGGCGGAAAGTGAACACCTTGCGCATATCTCATTTATATGAGGCTCACGGCCGTATTCATAAGTCAAAGTATCAATTGCGCGAAGAATTACGGCAGCGTCTCTTTTTTGCTTCCTGCCGACCTTTACGGTGCCGTCATCGCGCAGAAAACGCTTTATTTCACCGATAATCAAAGGAACCGCATAAGTAGAAAATGCAGTACCTCTTCCGGTATCGAACGTCCGTATGGCATGCAGAAGCCCGAGCATGCCTATCTGGCATAAATCCTCGTATTCTACGCCTCTTCCTGTAAACTTACGTGCAAGCTTATATACAAGGGCGGAGTTTGCCTCAACGAGATATTCCGTTTCGCTTTCGTTTCCTTTTTGAGACTCGATTACGTGAAACGTATTTTCACTGTGGTCGTACACGGCTATATTATCTATGTACCGAAAGGTCGGAAACTCTTTCAATCGGTGAAAGCTTTTTGGTCATTGTAACACGGCATCCCTTACCGGGTGACGATTTAACTTCAACCTTATCGGTAAAGCTTTCCATAATGCAGAATCCCATGCCGCTGCGCTCGCTTGCGGAATCTGTAGTGAAAAGAGGCTCCATGGCTTTACTTACGTCTTCGATTCCGACACCTTTATCTGATATTTCCACGCTGAACACTCTGTCATCAAACTGTCTCAGCTGCATCTTAACAATGCCTCTGCAGCCTTTATATCCGTGAACTATTGCATTGGTAACGGCTTCCGAAACGGCGCATTTAATATCTGCAAGCTCTTCAACGGTCGGGTTCATCTGTGACAAAAATATTCCCGCCGCAGTTCTCGCCATTCCTTCGTTTTCGGGCAATGACGGGAATGTAACGGTAAGCTCGTTTATCGGTTTTCTTTTCATAATTTCTCCTTTGTCTTTTCATCGGAATATTCGAATTTAATGAGTTTTTCGGCGCCGACGGTATTCAGTATCTTTTTGACCGCGTCAGACGGATCTTTTACACTGAATTCCGCCGACAGTGCAAGTGCTTTATTGTATCGTCCGAGAATAAGACCGAGTCCCGAACTGTCCATGAATCTTACTTCCGAGAGTTCGAGAATGAATTTTTCGGGTCGTACCTCAGTAATCTTGCCGTCGATTGCCGTCCTGATCTCCGAGGCGCCGTAATGATCGATTTCACCCGCAACGGAGGCGGTCAGATTCGAACCGTTTACCGAGAATTTCACGTCTGCATTTTTTCTTAACATAGCGTCACTCCTTTTGACGGAATTATAAAACGTGCAAAACAAAAAAAGCGTCGAAACCGGCGCTTTTTTCAAAAACGTGAATTATTTGTTCAGAAGCTTGTTTACTTCGGCTCCCGCAAGGAGTATTACCATACAGAAATAAAGCCAGAACAGAAGAAGCATTATTGCGGCAAGACCGCCGTAAATGTATGATGACGTCGGAAAATATCGCAGATAAACTGAATAACCGTATGAGAATATCATCCAACCGGCAGCGGCAAAAGCCGCACCGGGAATTTGCGAACGGTATTTTCTGAGAGTTCCGGCAGAACGGAGAATGCCTTTGGATACTCCGAAATACAGAAGCGAGAAAAACAGAGTAAGCAGTGTGAAAAACAAGAGTCCGCGGAAGGGAAGTACAAGAGAAAATATCCATTCCGATTCGGGATATGCCGCAATAAGCATATTTCTTATAGTTACACCGAATGCGAGAACGAGCAGTACCGCAACTATGAGAATTAAAAATACAAGAGTAAAGAGAAGAGAATAAAGCGAATTCTTGAAGAACCCGGGTATGTTTTCGGCATCGTATATGTTGGCAACACCACGCACGAGAGAGCGAATGCTTTTACTGCTGGTCCACAGTGCAATCAGCGCCGTAACAGAAAGAAGCGGTATACCGCCGCTCGACAGAAGCTCGTTTTTGATAACGGTAAAAACGTTAATAAGTTTTTCGGGTATATAAACGTAGATCTCCTCAAAGCTTGTTGTGATAGCATCGGGGAATATGAGACCCGAAAGTGAAATCAGCAGCATAATAAACGGTATCGAGGAGGAAAGAAGAAAGAACGACGACTGAGCGGCGTAAACGAAAACGTAATCGTCGGTGAATACGTCGGTTACCGCTTTAATCCGGTTGTAAGCTTTTCTTACGTCGAATGTTTTCATTTATCTTCCTCCTTTTGTTATTTTATATTATTTTACACTGTTCGGGGTAGGTGATTCAAGTACTTTACCATATTTATTAAAAATTCCGTTTTTATATTGATTTTTTGCGTAAAATAAGGTAAAATATTTAGAATAGAAAAACTGTGTGCGGAGGTGATACCGTGTCTGAAAAGAATAACAAAAACGGCGTTTTTGCAAGAAACGGTATTGCTTCGCGTCTGCTTTCGTCGCACAATCCCGGGGAGGGATATATTGTATCCTTACTTGAACCGGGAAAGCACGCTGAAAACCTGCGCAGAAAAACAGCGTCTCTTATTGAGAACAGTATAATACACAGTCTCTTTTTCCGCCTTACGTCTTTTATTTCAAATTGCAGAATAAAAGTATACGGAACTTTTTTGATGACGTATTTTGCGTATTCGGCTGCAATATCACTGTTTTTCCATTTAAGAAATTCAAACGCCGGCATACCGGTTGAGGCGATATCTCTTCTGATATTCGCTCTTGCGACAATTCCGCTTATAACGTCGAACTCAATGCTTGTCACGACTCTCCGTCATTCGGCGGCAGGCAGAAAAGTTATTTCCTTACTTGACGGAGATAATGCATCAAAACCTTTGGGAAAACCTTGCGGCAGATGCAATACCGCATTCATATTCGGCGTAATTGCAGGTACTCTTACCGCATTATTCACGCAGAGAACGATGTTTCTTGTTTTCTTCCGCACGGCACTTACGATTGCGGTTCTCAGTACTCCCGAAACGGGAATAGCCGCAGTGTGCTTCCTGCTTCCGTTCTGTTCTGCGGACACTCTTTGCATTATATGTGCAGTTACTTTCTTTTC
>JAZUGD010000081.1:0-13764 GCA_045641025.1 Eubacteriales bacterium | reverse complement strand
TCCTGCGCGAGAAACGCCGTTATCGAGCACTGTCCGCGCGTTTTGTTTTCGGGAGACCATTCGTCTCTCATTCTCGGTGCACAGGTGTCAGCACACCATATATCCGAGAGAGCGTCGTAAAGGTCACTCGGTGTCACGATGCCCGCATAAAGCGTGTGAGCGGCACGTACGTCCGCCTTCTCCCACCCGTAGTATTTGTATGTTTTCATTTATTTCTCGCAGAAAAACTCGATTTCCTCGCCGACAGGCCCGACGGCAAACGCAATTCTTGCGGGGAACGCGGGAGAGGAGGGAATAGAGATATCGCAGGGCTGAAGCGTTACCTTGTAGCCTGCACCCTCAACGGCTTTTACGCATACGTCAACGTCGTCGGTCGCAAGTGCGAAATGACGTACGACACCCTGCGGAAGCTGACTTTCGGCATTGTTGAATATTTCGATAATGCCGCATCCGGTGTCGAACATGATACCGCCGTTCCAAGAACGTGCAATTTTAAGGCCGAGCACCTCACCGTAGAATGCTTTTGTCTTCTCAAATTCTTCCGGTCCCACACAGCTCAGTGCTACGTGATGTATACCTTTTACGAGACTCATAATTGTGACTCCTTTTATAATGAATTGGCTTCGCCATGAATTGCGCTTCGCGCATAAATTGCCTTACGGCATGAATTGCCCTGCGGGGCATTAAACAGTGCCTTAAGGCACAAATCATCCGTTTAATTCACCGCATAGATTTTGAACCATTTTTTCTTTGATTTCCGCTTTGTCATATCCCGCGCTGAATAAGTAATAAAGCTTTGCAACGGCGGCTTCGGTAGTCATGTCCATGCCGCTCACCGCGCCGACCTCTGCAAGTCCGCGGCTTGTTTCATACGCGCCGAGACTTACGCTGCCTTGAAAACACTGCGAACATACCATAATAATTATGCCGTGCTCGTACGCCTTTTTGATAATGGGCAGAAGCGAGCTTCCGTTTGCGGGAATATTACCGGAGCCGAACGTTTCGAGAACGACGGCTTTGAGATTCTGCGTCATGATTCCTTCGAAAAGAGGGAACTGAATACCGGGGAATACCTTGATAACTCCTATCGGCAGTTCGCGGAATTCCACGAGCCTCAGTTTATTCTCGCAGGACTCAGGCTTGCGCAGGGCCGACTCGTTATAGTCAATGCGGATGCCGACCTCGGCGAGTACGGGGTAATTCGGAGAATCGAACGCTCCGAATCTGTCACAGGACTTCTTTACGCTTCGGTTGCCTCGAATCAGCTTGCCGGAAAAGCAGATACATACCTCTCTCGCCTTACCCTCGGCGGCAATACAGATGGAATTAAATATGTTCTCAAGCCCGTCGCTGCGAATCTCACAGAGAGGAATCTGCGAGCCGGTGAATACTACGGGCTTGTCAAGTCCCTGAAGCATGAACGACAGTGCCGACGCGGTATACGCCATAGTGTCCGTGCCGTGCAGAACGACGAACCCGTCGTAATTGTCGTAGCTGTCGTATATGGCTTGTCCTATTCTGTTCCATTCCTCAACCGCTACGTTTGAGGAATCGAGAAGCACGTCAAACTCCTGTATTTCCCACGACGGCATGTCCTTATGCCGCATGATGGAAAGCCCGTCAAGAGTAGACTTTATCGTGTTCGGGACGGGGATATAACCGTTCGGACTCGGTATCATGCCGATAGTTCCGCCGGTGTAAATTATAAGTATTTTCTTGTCGCTTATTGAGTCCATAATATTGCCTTACGTAGTCTGCACTTCGGCAGAAATTTTATTTGACGTAATAATTACGGGTGAGTCTTCTGTGATACAGAAGCATGAGCGGAATCGGCAGAATTACTCCGAATACCGTGGCTGCGGTTCCATTCGCGCACTTCGGTAAGCTTCTCCGCTTCGGGTGCACCTTGTTCCGAAAAGAACCCCACGGGCTTTTTTGCTGTTAAGCTGAAAAATCCCGAATCCGATAATAAACAATGCGCAAAGACCGGATATAACACCCGAAAGAACGGTTTCGCCCATTGTTCGCACCTCTCCTATTTAAGCGTTAAAAGCACAACGCTTTCCACATGGCTTGTTTCGTGAGTGAGCAACCTATTCAATTTTCACTGTACAAGGGAATGGTGGAACACCTGTTTTTTCCTCAAAACGGGTATGGCGAACCGACTATATTGTTGAGTACGATTATTGCTCGTATAGGCAAACAGGTAAAACTCAAGTTAATACTATCTCCAGTGCCATCCTGAATAATATTCTTCTTTACTTATAGAATCCATACTGATCAAAGAATATGTATCAGTTTCATATTGACATATCTTATGTATATACCTCTCATTCTCAATAAACCTATAGACGGGGATATACAGTATTTTTCCATCTTCTGTATATTTACCACATACATCTATCGACTCATAGTTTCTTGGGAGCGTAACCTTTTTTGTTTGTCCAAAATCACTTAATGAAAAAACATAAAAGTGCTTTCCATTTTCCAATGCCATGAGTTCTGTTTCATCTGGCTTAACATCACCAGTGTACAAATAATTAAATCCCTTTATTATTTTAATTAATTGTTCGGGTTCTTTATATTTAATTATTACGCTTCCACCGGTTATATTAATTATTAATTTTTCAGTTGTTATTGTAAAAAAATTTCTTGCTTCCAAATTAAAATTATACATTCTTCGCCATTTTTCACCTGTTATAAATCTAAGTGCAGGCGAATCATCGGATAACCACTTTGTTTTATAATATACTTCTGATAACTCTATGCCAACAACACCATACTGTTTTTCAAGTTCCTTTGAGTAATATTCTCTCATACATTCAGCGGCTTTATGCTCATCTTTTATACCGCTAAAACCACAATCATATAATGAAAGCTGTTTTAATAAATTCACAAAAGAGTCTGAGCGATGCAATGCGCAAACCGTTGCCTTAATTTCCTCTTTATCTGAATTGCAAAGCCTAAAAATTATCTTGTCACCTATCTGTATTTGCTGTCTTTTTTCATCATTTAAGCGAAGTTCAATATTCTTTGTTCCTTTTTTAATCAAAGAGAAAGCAACTTTCTGCAATCTCATTGTATGTTCCATACTATTACACTCCTTTTATTTATGTACTTTAGTCAACAGAACCACGCTCTCAACGTGAGCCGTATGCGGGAACATATCGACGGGTACTATCTTCCGCACGTCGTATCCGTGAGAGGTCAGATACCCGAGGTCACGCCCGAGAGTTTCGGGATTGCACGAAACGTAAACTATCTTTTCGGGCTTTACCTTGCTGAGCACAGAGAGGAATTTTCTGTCGCTTCCTGCGCGCGGCGGGTCCATTATAACCACGTCCGGACGAACGCCTTCCTTTTCGGCGTTCACCATGAATTCGCCTGCGTCACCGCGGTAGAAGCGTACGTTCTTGACCTTGTTGACCTTTGCGTTATGTATTGCGTCGTGAACAGCGTCGCCGTTCAGCTCGACTCCGATGACTTGTTTTGCAAAAGGCGACGCAAATATGCCTATCGTTCCGGTACCCGAATACGCGTCGAGCACCGTTTCGTTTCCCGTAAGTCCGGCAAGCTTTATTGCCTCACCGTACAGCTTTTCCGTCTGTGTCGGGTTAACCTGATAAAACGACGACGGGGAAATACGGAAGGTAAAACCGCCGAGCTTTTCGTTTATCGTTCCGTCACCGTACAGTACGTTCGAGCGCTCACCGAGAGTGAGAGCGGGACCGTCGGGGTTTACGTTATGTACAACGGTCGTAACGTCGGGGTGAAGCCGCAGAAGCTCGCGCACAAAATCGTTTTTCTTCGGGAAAATGGGACCCGAGGTAACGATAACTACCATTACCTCACCGCTTACGTACCCGCGTTTTACGAGCACGTGACGGACGGTACCGCGTCCCGTATATTCACTGTACGCGGTGATCTTGAAGCTTTTCATAAGCTCGCGTACGGTTTTGATAACGTCACGGGCCTTTCCGTCCTCGAGCATGCAAGAATCCACGGGAACGATAGCGTGAGTCTTCGACTGATAAACGCCCGAGACGGTGCGTCCGTTGCGGTCAACGCCGAACGCCGCCTGAACCTTGTTGCGGTAATTGTACGGCTCGTCCATGCCGATTATCGGCTCGGCTTTACGGAATTTACCGGTGAACTTGTCCACCTTTTTCTGCTTGAACGCAAGCTGCTCCGAGTAGCTCAGATTTGCAAGCTGACAGCCGGAGCATTTCGACGCGACGGGACATGCGGATTTATCAGACATCAGCGGGACTTCCTTTCAAATAACACCACCGTCTCAACGTGAGGGCAGGCGGGAAACATATCGGCGAGTGCGACGTCACGGATTTCGTATTTTTCGCAAAGCTTAACCGAGTCACCCGCGAGAGTGCCGGGGTCACACGACATATAAACTATTTTTTCGGGAGCGAGTGACAGAATCTCCCGTATGACCGTATCGGTCAGCCCGAATCTCGGCGGGTCGACGATTACGGCGTAGGGACTGCGTCCCCGTACAGCCTCCGCAAATTCGGGTGACGACGCGTCCGCACAAACGAAGCGTGCATTCCCGATGCCGCATTCTTCGGCGTTCCGGCGCGCGTCCTCAACCGCTTCGGGAACGATTTCGTTTCCGATAAGCTCAATTCCCGGGTATTCGGCGGCTACGGTAAGCCCTATGGTGCCTATACCCGAGTAAACGTCAAGTATCAAATCCCCGTCCTTCGGAGCGAGATAACCTGCAATAACTTCGTAAACCTCGGCGGCAACCTCGCGGTTCACCTGAAAGAACGAGGCGGGAGATATTCTCACGCCGATTCTGCCGACGGTGTCGTGCAGGTATTCTTCGCCCGAAACGTGAGTGTAAACCGTGCCGGAATGAGTAGGATAACCGCTGCAAACGTATGCCGAATACAGAGATGCACACGAAGCAAACTTTCGTACCTTATCCGCGTCATCCGTTTCGAATACCGCCATAATATCGCCGTCTTTATTCGCGCGGAGCATTATTGATTTCGGCGCACAAGTGAAGAAATCCGCCGCCTTGTTTGCAATAATTCCGAACTTCTCGGGGAAAAGCAGACATTCCGTACCGCTTCCCGTGTGGCTTTCACCGTCATAAAGACCGTATCTGCCGGACGGGAGCAGATGAAGCACGGCTTTGTTGCGGTAACCGTCCCGGTGCGATTTTATTATTTTCGATACCGCAACGTCACCCATGCCGGCGCGTCTATACGCCTGAGTGACGGCACGCGATTTTATCTCAAGTTCTTTTTCGTACTGTATCTCGCGGAAAACACAGCCTCCGCAGGGAGTCGGGCAGTCGTTTTCTGTACGGTATTCGGACAGGGACACGATACGGGTCACGCGCCCTATATCGTATCTTTTCTTATCACTCACGGTCTCGTACTCGACACTGTCGCCGATAACGGCACCGCTTACGAATACCGCTTTACCGTCCTGCCTGCCGATACCGCGGCCCTTGAGGTCCATGTCGGTGACGAGTAGGCGTTTTACGTTCTTATCCATCAGACTGCTTTCTCCGGATGACTTAATATTATATATCTTAATATATTATAATATCATAACCGACAAAAAGTGTCAACAAATCGTATTATTTTTTACCGAAAACCGCCTTTATAATCATGCCTGCCGGTATCACGGAAAGCGAAAGAGACGCAAGCCGCAGAAGATCGGTGAGCGCGAGCGGTACGCACCTGAAAAGAGCACCGCCGAAATATATAATCGCAAGCTGTACTGCGGCAACGGCAAGCATGATAAGCGTGAACGGTTTGTTGCCTGCAATTCCGTGAAGCGGGTTCACTTTTGACGTTCTCGAGTTTATTCCCGTGCAAATTCCCGCAAAAATGAACAGTGCGAAAAACGCCGTAAGTCTGTACGGGAGCGACGTGACGGTAAGCATTCCGTAAACCTTCGCGGAGAGCAGAAACGCAAGAGAAAGTCCCACGGTATAAGCTCCCGTGAGCAGAATCGACGCGTATCTGCGCGGCGTGATGATTTTCGCGTCGGCGGGTACGGGAGGCACCTTCATATATTCCGCCTTAGGTGACTCACCCGCAAACGCAAGCGCGCCGAGCGTGTCCATTATCATGTTTACCCAAAGCATCTGAATAACCGTAACGGGCTCGTCGATTCCGAGAAACGGACAGATAAACGATACCGCCGTTGCACAAAGGTTCATCGTAAGCTGAAAAGTTACGAATTTGCGAATACTGCGGAAAATCGTACGTCCGTACAGCGAGGTTTTGATAATAGACGAAAGGCTGTTGTCCTTTATAACTATATCTCCGGCTTCCTTCGCCACGTCGGTACCGCTTCCCATTGCAAAGCCGACGTCAGCGGCGCGGAGCGACGGCGCGTCGTTTATGCCGTCACCCGTCATGCCGGAAATCATTCCGGCTTGTCTTGCGACGTTAATCATACGAAGCTTATCGTCGGGAAGGGCACGAGCTATAACCGATATTTTCGGAAGCTGCCGTGCAATCTCTTCGTTCGTCATCGCAGAAAGCTCCGCGGCAGTGACAGCCTTCTCGTTACCCCTGATAATGCCGCATTCGCGGGCAATAGCCTCGGCTGTTCCTATGCCGTCACCCGTAAGCATTATCACGTGAATACCCGCCGCTCTCGCGTCAAGCACCGCCTTTACCGACGTAGTCCGCAGAGGGTCGCCCAGAACAAAAAATCCGCAGTATACGTGACCCGAAACCGTGCCGTTTTTAAGCTCGTCTGTCCTGTTGCCCTCGGCATAAGAAGATGCTATAAGCCTCGCGCCTTTTCCGGCGAAACGAACTGTTTCTTCAAGAACTTTACGTTTTGAGTCATCGTCAAATACCTTTTTGCTGCCGTCGCGCGTTACGTAATAATCGCATCCCGAAATAATAAGCTCGGGTGCACCGCGCACGTACGTTATCACCTTACCGTTTTCCTCTGCCGCGGCGGCGGACAGTCTCCTCTCCGAAGAAAACGGAAGACGGCTGACGGCATCACGTGTGCCGGTTATCCCGAAATATTCACATAGCGCGGTTTCCGACTGATTCTGCGGTAGTGCTGACGGTATTACCTCTGCTGCGCGAAGCAGAATTCTGCCCGACTCGCATTTTGTCAGACGTCCTGCATTTCTTTCCGAAAAGTCGGGGAAAACCGTTTCTCTGACCGTCATTTTTCCCTCGGTCAGCGTTCCCGTTTTGTCGCAGAACAAGACGTTCATCGAGCCCGCCGTTTCAATGCCCACTGGCTTTTTAACGATTACGCCGTCTCGAAGCATCCGCTTGATGTTTGAAGACAGAACGACCGTCACCATCATCGGCAGTCCCTCTGGTACCGCAACGACGAGAACCGATACGCCGAGAGTAACGGCGTTTCCCAGGTTTGATATAAGAAGTGGAAGGTCGCGCAGCTTTTCAAGAGCGGCGGCGACGTTCATGCCGCAGTCTATAAAATACGAATTGAAAAGATACGCCACGGCAACCATTGCGGCGGTGACGTACCCGATAAAGCTTATCTCGCGTGCAAGAACCGAAAGCTTTCGCCTCAGCGGGCTGTCGGCGCTTTCAAGCTGAAGATTTGCCGAAACACTGCCGAAAACCGTGCGTTCACCCACCCGCAGAACGATAAATTCTCCTCCGCCCGAAATAACAGACGCACCGCGGAACACAAGCGACTCATCGTCCGTGTCCATAACGTGGTCGGTCTCCGTGTATTCGCGGCAGACGGCTTCGGTTTTTCCGGGAGCTTTGCGTGCAGGCTTTGTTTCTCCCGTAAGGGAGGACTGGTTACATGAAACCTCACCGCTTATAATAACTCCGTCGGCGGGAATGAGCATACCCGTGCGCAGGAGCACCACGTCACCCACCACGACGTCAGAGGCGGGCAGTGATGAGTATTTTCCGTTTCTGTGAACGTAATATTCCGACGTACCCGCATCCGCGAGTTTTTCGGCGGCTTTGCACGAGCTGTGCTCCGATGCCGCCGAGACGGCGGCGGAAACTATAATCGCGGCGGCTATACCTACCGTCTCGAAAATATCGGCGTGACCGAGTGATATAAGAGTATTAAGTACGAGTGCGCCGATAAGTATTTTTATGATCGGGTCTCTGAGGTTTTCAAGAAAACGTTTGAGAAACGTTTTCGTCTCTTTTTTCGGAAGTACGTTTTCTCCGTATTTCTCTCTCATTACGGAAACTTCCGCGTCCGTAAGTCCGCCGTGCGAAAATCTTACGCCTTTATTATTTATATAAATCACACCTTTGTTTTTTTATGAGTATATTCCGCAGGCGCGAAAAATAAAACACCCGCGGATACCGTGCGGTATCCGCGGGGTAAACAGTTCAGCGTGCTCTGTGTCCTCCGCACATTCCGTTTTTGTCGAACGCGGGATTGTATCCGTAAAAATTCTTTGAATTCATACGCTCTTTTGAGTTTTCAAGAGCTTCGCCGAAGCGCTGGAAGTGAACGATTTCGCGTTCGCGAAGGAACTTTATTACGTCAAGAACGTCGGGGTCGTCTGTGAGACGGAGAATGTTGTCGTACGATACGCGTGCCTTCTGCTCCGCCGCGAGATCTTCCGTGAGGTCTGCGATAACGTCTCCCTTGACGCCGACGTATTTCATGTCAAACGGTACGCCTGCCGCAGATACGGGGTAGATACCCGCGGTATGGTCGACGAAATAGGTGTCAAAGCCGCTTCGCTTTATTTCGTCAATTGAAAGATTTCTCGTAAGCTGAGTAACGATGGCGCAAATAATCTCAACGTGCGCAAGCTCCTCGGTTCCTATATCGGTAAGCATGCCCGATACCTCGCGGTAAGGCATTTCGTACCTCTGTGAGAGGTATCTCCACGATGCGGCAAGCTCGCCGTCGGGGCCGCCGAGTTGTGATATTATTATTTTTGCGGCGGCGGGGTTCGGTTCCTTTATTTTTACGGGGTACTCGAGTCTGTTCTCATATAACCACATAAGAGACGGAATGTCCTTTCTTTTCAGTTTGCTTCATATTTCCACGGCTCGGGTAAGGAGTGAAGCTTCCACCCGGTATCGGAAAATCCCGAATACACCGTAAGAGGTCCTGCGGTGCTCTCGTAAATCTTTTTTGCATCCTCGTACATTGCGAGCGTCTTTTTATAATACTCGAGAGCGGCAAGGTCGTGCGGGTGTGAGTCAAGATAAAGTGCCGTGTCGTAAAGCGCAAATCCGAGAGTCTGGAGTTTTCGGAGCAGTGCGGTACCGTTTCCGTTTTGCTCCGTCATTCCGTAATAGTTACCGCGAGCGGGAGCGCGGCAGGCGTTGTGCATATTCATGATATCACCTCCGCATAAGAGGAACATCCGAACGGTAATGCAAGATCCTTGAAAATCGTACCCTCGGTAAAGCCGTTCTCGGCACTGAAAAGTTCTCCGAACTCCTGCGGCTTCACGTATGCTATGGCAAGCGCCGACGTATTAGTGCCTCCGTCTGCCGTGACTGCGGCGGGAACGGCGGGAGACGGTGCGTCCTCGTTCAGGAGCTTTCGGAGCAGAGCGTCATCAACTCTGTCCCTCGGGGTTCTGTAATCTGTTTTTCGGTCCATAAAAGTCTGCTGACGAATTTATTCGTTTACTCCTCCTGTATTTTAACACATGGGTGTTTGAAGCGTACGCTTCGTTACAGAATATGCCGTGCCGTCCGCGGACGTTTCCGGATGCGTTGTGTCAAACAAAGCGTTATTGTCATATGCTGGAAAAGAGACACCCGTACGGGTAATATTTTTTGTGAGGTAGCTTATGGGAGTGAAGGAATCTTTTGCGGGGATGAATACCGGACGGGGATTTGTAAGTCTTTATCCCGATTTGTTCGCCGAGGAAGAATTTGAAGCACTGTACGTGATAAAAGGCGGACCCGGTACGGGCAAGAGCAGCTTTATGCGGCGCTTTGCGGAAGCGGCGGAGAGGGAACACCGTGAGGTCGAGCTTTTCAGGTGCGGCTCGGACGAAAATTCACTCGACGGCGTAATCGTGTACGGGAGTAACGGAAAAATCGGCGTTATCGACGGTACGCTTCCTCATCCGTACGAGTTTACGCTTCCGGGTGCGGTCGGAACGATAATAGATACCGGAGCCTTCTGGAACCGCAAAATACTCGGAGGGGAAAGAAAAACGATATCGCGTCTCAGCGACGCAAAAAAGAACGCTTACCGCACGGCATACAGATATCTCGGTGCTGCGGCAAAAATAAAATCCCATTCTTACAGACTTGAAAAAGAAGCATACCTGCCCGATAAAGCACTCAGGGTGATACGAAAGCTTCTCGAGAAAGAGCAAAGCGGAGAGACCGTGCACAGACAGCTTTCGGCGATAACCGTAAACGGCAAAACTCGAGTTACATCCGATAACGCCCGTATAATATCGCTTGACGGTACCGCAGCCGAGGCTGAGCTGTTCCTCGGGGAACTGTACGGCGCGTGTACGGCACTCGGTATCGGAGCGGAATATTCGATAGACCCGACGGGAGGCGTGTGTATTGATTCGGTATATCTGCCGGGGGCGGATATGCTTATCGTTCACGCCAGGGAAGGAGACGGCGGAGAGAGAATTAACCTGAAACGCTTCTTCGATGCGGAAAAGCTTCGCGAAAACAGAGGCAAAATCAGATTCGCCGCAAAATGCGAAAGCTCGCTTGAGAGCGGTGCGTTTGATGCGCTTGCAGAAGCGGGTGCGGCACACCGTGAGCTTGAGGTGATATACGGTAAAGCAATGGATTTTTCGGGACTTGACGCATTCGCACGCAGATTTGCAAAGTCCGTACTTGCCAAATAACCGATAATATGATAAAATAAAGCATCTTCATTTACGGAGTGCTTTATGAAAGCGAAAAAAGTTTACGTTTGCACCGAATGCGATTATCAGAGCGCAAGCTGGCTCGGCAGATGCCCGTCGTGCGGAGGCTGGAACACCTTTGAAGAGGAACGTTTCGAGGCTCCCAAGACAACTCCCGACGCAAAGAACGGCGGTTGGTTCTACAAGCGCGAAAGCGGAAAAGCGGAACCCTTCTCGGAGGCGGACGACGCGCCCGTCAGCCGTATGTCCACGGGAATATCCGAGCTTGACCGTGTGCTCGGAGGCGGTCTTGTAGACGGCTCCGTCGTGCTTCTCGCGGGTGAGCCCGGCATAGGTAAATCAACCATACTGCTTCAGCTGTGCTCGTCTCTCGATGCGGATAAGCGCGTGCTTTACGTATCGGGCGAGGAATCGCGCGGTCAGCTCAAAATGCGCGCCGACAGACTTTCCGTATCGTCCGACAGACTGTTCGTGCTTACCGATACCGATATAGAAACCATAATAAACGAAAAAGAAAGAGTAGCTCCCGACGTAATAATAATCGACTCGATACAGACCGTGACCTCCGCTTCCTCTCCCAACATTGCGGGCAGCATATCGCAGGTCAAGGAATGTGCCGCTCATCTTATCGCTTGCGCAAAGGACAGCGGTACCGCGGTAATAATTGTCGGTCACGTCAATAAAGAGGGCTCTATCGCAGGTCCGAAGGTGCTCGAGCACATGGTAGACGCCGTGCTTTATTTCGAGGGAGAACGCAGCCAGTCTCACCGCGTCATAAGAGCCGCGAAGAACCGTTTCGGCTCAACCAACGAAATCGGCGTATTCGAAATGAAGGAGAACGGGCTTGCCGAGGTTGAAAACCCCTCCGCAATGCTTCTTTCCGGCAGACCGACCGACGTATCCGGCAGCTGTGCCGTCTGCGTAATGGAGGGAAGCCGTCCGATAATCGCCGAGGTACAGGCACTCGCCGTTCCCACGTCTCTCGGTAACCCGAGAAGAACGTCCGACGGTATCGAATATAACAGACTTTACCTGCTTCTCGCGGTGCTTGAGAAGCGTCTCGGGCTGAAATTCTCCGCGTGCGACGTGTATATGAACGTCGTCGGCGGTCTAAATCTCGACGAAAACGCTATCGACGCGGCGGTCTGCGCGGCGCTTATATCGAGCATCCGCGACGTGCCGCTTCCCACGGGACTTATCGCCTTCGGCGAAATCGGACTCTCGGGAGAGATACGAGCGGTCGCCTCGGTGGAGAGAAGAGTCAGCGAGGCGCAAAGACTCGGCTTTGACAAGATAGCCGTACCGAAGCAGTCTCTCAAGAGAGAAAAAATAAAAGCGGACGGCGTAACGCTCATCCCGCTCGAAAACGTATTCGATATACTTAAATTTTTCAAAAAAGACTGAAATAAGCCCCGCCGTAAAACGGCGGGGCTGCTTTTTTTATTTTACGAATATAAGCTTACATTTGTCGCACTTGACTTCGGTACCGTCACAGGGGAATATATAAGAGTATCCTTCCTCAAGGCAAACGCCGTCGGCAGAGGCTTTACCTTCGGCAACGAATACGTAAGTACCTGCCGGGGATACGTTGAACCCTCTCTCTCCGTCACTCTCAAAAACCGATACCGTGAAGCCGTCCGCTGCGGTTATGATTTCACCGGGAAGAGCCGCAGGCTTCGCGTAATATCCGAACTTATCAAGTTCATCTTCCGATATTTTTTTAACCGAACGCTTTGATTCGTTTATGTGAAGCTCGCGTCCGCCGCCCGATAAGTCAAGAACGCGGTAGGTATCACCTTCAAAGTCCTGAATCTCAATAACCGTGATGCCCGCGCCGAGCGAATGGATGAGTCCCGCGGGTACGGGGAACACGTCACCGGGCTGTACCTTTACTGTCTTGCAAAGCCTCTCGAACCCGTCAGTACCGATTTTCTCCCGTAGTTCGGTTTCGCCGGCTTCCGGAACCGTACCGTATATCAGCGACGCGTCCGGCTTTGCCTCAAGCACGTACCAGAATTCGTTTTTCGAGCGTCCGCCGAGCTCTTCCGCCGCTTCCTTGTCGGGGTGTACCTGAAGCGAGAGGGGCAGAGCGGCATCGATAAGCTTAATAAGAGGGTAATGGTGCTCAAGACCGACAGACTCAAGATAATCGGCAAAAGGTACTTCACCGTCGTCCGTGAGGACGTACGATTCTCTGACGGACGTTTCCCAAACTTCACCGACGGCTTCAGTAAATCTGCCGTATTTTTGCGCCAGCACGTTGCCTTTCCAAACGGGATATTTCATGCTCCCGATGAGCTTTACGGGTTTTTTGTTTGCCATATATGACCTTTCAAAATTATTCGCCCGTCTTATCCGAGAAGACGAACTCACTTACAAACGTAGAGCCGAGAATCAGGCATGCGCCGACAGCGACGGCGATACCGGGTTTTTCCTTGAGAATAAGAGCCGAAAGCAGAATCGCAACGACGGGGTCGATATAGCTGAACAGAGCGACCGTCTGCGCCTTGATAAACGGAATCGAGCCGAAATAGAGAGCGTAAGCGATACCCGTGTGAACTATACCGACAACCGCAAGAAGCACGAGCGTCTTCGTGTATCCGCCGGAGAACAGCTCGCCTACGGGAACGTTTTCGGTAAGCAGAGTGTATGGGAGCACCACGAGTGCGGCGCTGAACATCTGTATTATCGTTTTCTCGTAAACGGGAACGTCGGGGGTGAGCTTGTTGAGCACAATCGCGGCTGAATAAAGCACCGCCGCGCCGAGGCCGAACATTACGCAAGACACGTCGGCACCCGCGCCGCCGGTTATACCCGAGACGAGCACAACGCCGACGAGTGCGGCTACCATGCAGATACCGCGTCCGAGAGTCAGCTTTTCTTTGAAGATGAACGGAGAGACGGCGGTGACAATAACCGGTGCCATATAATAGCAGAGC
>JAZUGD010000080.1:0-7268 GCA_045641025.1 Eubacteriales bacterium | reverse complement strand
AAGCCGTCGAGCTCGGGCATCATTATGTCGAGCACGACGATATCGGGCGAGAGTGCTCTGCACTTCTCAACCGCTTCCATTCCGTTTGCCGCCTCGATTACCTCGTGCCCTTCGAATGCGGCGTATTTGGCGACGAGCTTTCTTATCATTTCCTCGTCGTCGACGATGAGTATTTTATACATAATAAAGAATGAGGAGAGTCCGACACCCGTCGGACTCTCCCTCGCCTTTCGGGTTTTTCTGATAAATTATATCACAAATCCGCGGAAAAATCCAGTCTTAATTGTCGCCCTCGAAATCAACGGACGTCTCGTCGGGCACGTATTCGAATACGGTGACCTCAACCTTGGTGAGCTTGCCGTCACGGTATACCGAGAATGTGAGCTTGTCGCCGACCTTGGTCTCCTTGACGATATCCTTGATGTCCTGATAGCAGGTGACCTCGTTTCCGTCAATGTCAACGACTCTGTCGCCCTTCTTCAGCGCGTTCTCGTTGTAGCCCTCAAGTGCCTGTGCAACGTAAACGCCGAGAGACTGCGAGCCGTAGTACATATACGCGGTGTAACGGTCGGTAACCTCGTGGAACGATACGCCGATGTAGGGCTTGCCCTTGACGTAGCCGTTCTCGATAAGCTGTACGGCGATGTCGTGCGCGTTGTTTGCGGGAATCGCAAAGCCGAGACCCTCGATATCGGAGCCGGAGGACTTTGCGTTGACTATGCCGACAAGCTCGCCCTTCATATTGAAGAGACCGCCGCCGGAGTTGCCGGGGTTGACCGCGGTGTTCGTCTGAAGCAGAGTCATCGTGCTGCCGTCAATCGTGAGCTCACGGTCGAGCGCGCTGATGATACCGTTGGTAACGGAGCCGCCGAGCTCGCCGAGCGGGTTGCCGATGGCAATCACTTCTTCGCCCTGCGCAAGCTTATCGCTGTCGCCGAATACGGCTGCGGTGAGCTTTGCACCCTTGGGGTCGAGCTTGAGCACGGCGATATCCTCGTCGGAGTCGCGTCCGACTACCTTTGCTTCATATTCCGTACCGTCGGTGAGACGCACGGTGATGGAGTCGGCAATCTTCATATTCTCGGAAGAATAGATTACGTGGTTGTTGGTGATAACGTAGCCGTCCTCGGAGATGATGACGCCCGAGCCCGCGCCCGATGCGACGTACTGGAAGAAGCCGGTTATCTGATATTCGGTGGTGATTTCGACGACGGAATCCTTCACGGCGGCAATCACCTCGATATAGGTGTTGCTGTCTCCGGTGGAGGAGGTGAAGTTATCGGTTTCGACCGTACGGGAGATAACGGTGGAGGTCTCGCCGCCGTTGCCGGTGGTGGGATGCTTCGTATCACCCACGACGTAGTGGTAGCCTGCCGCTCCCGCAAAGCCCGCGATGCCTGAAAGAATTACGCACGCAACCGCAAGGATTATCGCGAACGCACGGGACATGCCCGACTTCTTTTCTTTCTTTTCCTTCTTCACGGGTGTTGCCGGAGGAGTGAACGGAGGAGTACCTCCGTAGGGCTGACCCTGCGGTGCCGCGTTCTGCCACGGCTGTGCGGTTCTCTGCGTGCCGAGGGTTTCACGCGAATACTGACCGAGGCCCGCTCCGTCATAGCGGTATTCGCTTCTCATCGGCTGAGGCTGAGGCTGAGGCTGTGCCTGAGGCTGATAAGGCGGAGTAAACTGCGGCTGAGGCTGATACGGCGGTGTGAACTGCGGACGCTGTGCATACTCGGGACGCGGCTGCTCGGCGGCAAAGCTCTGCTGTGCCTGCACCTCAGGCGCAGATGCTTCCGGTGCGGGAGTTTCCGTGAAGTTCTGCTGTGCCTGCACCGCAGGTGCAGATGCTTCGGGTGCGTACTGTTCGTTTTCGGGATTTACGGGAGTGTATCCGTTTTCGTTTTCCATTTATGCCTCCTTGTGAGACTGCGCGTGACGCGCTTGTATTTCTTTTTACACCTTTATTATAATTATCCAATGTGACGGTTATTTGAAGATGCACGGTTTTTTCGTTGAAAAACACGGCTTGCAAGCGTCTTTTCGGGGCTTTTTTCTCATATATCAACAAATTAGAAAAAATGTGCATTTGGTATTGATTTTTACGTTTGCTTGTGATAAAATAACTGAGCATGGTTATTTTCGCGGTGTGCGAAAAACAATACATTATAAGAAATCAAACAGAAAAACAATATCCGGAGGAATCTTTCTCATGACAACTGCAAATATAGTTTTCGGTATAATACTTATCGTAGCAGCACTTGCGCTCACCATCTGCGTGCTTCTTCAGCACGGTAAGAGCCACAACCTTTCCGGCACCATCGCCGGCGGCGCCGAGACCTTCTTCGGCAAGAGCAAGGGCGAAACCGTTGATAAGAAGCTCAACACCGTTACAACTGTTCTCGCAATCGTTTTCGTACTGATAGTTCTCGCGGCTTTCTTCGTACAGAACAAGTCCGCTGATACTTCCGGTCGTATCTCCGAAGGCGGCGCAGTTACCGAAGCTGTTACCGCAGCTGTTACCGGAGACGCAACCGCAGCTGCTACCGAGGCGCCCGCTACCGAGGCTCCCGCTACCGAGGCTCCTGCCACCGAGACTACTGCCGCATAACCAAAGCACAAAAAACGCCTCCGCTTTACGGAGGCTTTTTTATTTGCCGTGTGTTTTTCGGTCACGGCATTGCGCATAATATTGCCGAAAGGACTCTTCCATGTCAGACAGAAAAGAAAAAAAGAAAGCACTTAACAAAAGAAAGAAAATACTGCTCGCGGTGCTCATCCCCGTATGCTCGCTTCTCTTCCTCGCGCTGTGCGCGGCGGCGTTCGTTTATTTCAACTACACGGTCACGCTGACTCCCGCCGAGGGCGCGGACGAGGTTCCGTACTTTGCGGAATATACCGATGCGGGTGCGTCCGCAAGGTTTGTGGGACGGTACGTTCACGTGTTCGAGCGCGACCTTGACGTCACCGCAGACGGCACGGTCGACACCTCGAAGACGGGCGAGTACACCGTCACTTACGGTGCACGCTATTATATCTGGAGCGCGCATGCCTCAAGGACGGTCAGAGTCACCGACACCGTACCGCCCGAAATCACGCTCGTAACCGTGCCCGACTCCTTCACCCTCATCGGTCACGAATACGAGGAGGAAGGATATACCGCCCTCGACGAATATGACGGCGATATAACCGACCGCGTAGTTCGCACCGTGGGCGAGGGTACCGTCACCTACACGGTCAGCGACTCGTCGGGCAACGAGACAAGCGTCGTGCGCGAGATAGTGTACGATGACAGAGGCGCGCCGGAGATTACCCTCAAGGGCGAGACGACCGTTACGCTGAAATACGGTGAAGAATACAAGGAAGACGGCTTCACCGCAACCGACGACGGTGACGGCGACGTCACCGATAAGGTGGTGCGCGAGGTCGTAACCGATACCATAGCGAAAGACGTAATCAGATACACCGCCGAGGACTCGCACGGAAATAAGACAAGTGTCGAACGTACTGTTTTATACACCGATGACACGGTACCGAAAATCGTACTGAACGGCGGCACGGACGTGACGCAAAACGCCGGTTTTGCCTACAACGAAGCGGGATACACGGCAACGGACGAAGCCGAGGGCGACCTCACTTCGAGGGTTTCGGTCTCCGGAAACGTGGAGATTTACCGCGCCGGAACGTACACTCTTAAATACACCGTCACGGACTCGTTCGGAAATTCGGCAAGTGCCGAAAGACACGTTACGGTAACACCGCTGAAGGCACCCGACAACATCGTTCCCGTACCCGGAAAGACTGTTTATCTCACGTTTGACGACGGTCCGAGCAGATACACCTCAAAGCTGCTCGACGTGCTTGCCGCATATAACGTAAAGGCGACGTTCTTCGTAGTCAACGTGGGCGGCTACGGAGAAATGATAACCCGTGAGGCGAATGAGGGGCACACCGTTGCGATTCACAGCTACACTCACGATTACGGCACGATATACGCAAGCGAGGACGCGTATTTCAGCGACCTCAACCGCATGAACGACGTCATTCTCTCGCGCACCGGCAGGAAAAGCACGCTGCTCCGCTTCCCCGGCGGCAGCTCGAATGCCGTAAGCTCGTTTAACCCCGGAATCATGACGCGTCTCTCTCAGGCGGTCGGAGACATGGGGTACAGATATTTCGACTGGAACGTGAGCAGCGGCGACGCGGGCGGAACTACCAACACCGAGGTCGTATTCCAGAACGTCATTTCGGGAATCTCGACTCACGGCGTTTCCGTGGTGCTTCAGCACGACAGCAAGGGCTACAGCGTTGACGCGGTTGAGAAGATTCTCGCATGGGGTACCGCAAACGGTTACTCCTTCCTTCCCCTTGACGAAACGAGCCCGGACTGTCACCATTCAATTTACAACTGAAAAAAGCGGCTTCACTTTCGTGAAGCCGTTTTTTAAGACGAACCGGAGGACATGGCGGGTAATGCGGAATTATGAATGCCGGATGTTCGGCTGCGCCGAAATCCGACGAATTTGCCTACGGTCAATTCCGTGCACAGACATAAAGTACAATCTCTGAATGCTGAATGCTGAAAACTGAATGCTCATCTGCGTATTTATGCGAAAAAACAGCCCGAAAAGTTTCCTTTTCGGGCTGTTGTTCCGTTTAATTAAAGGATAATGCCGTTCTCTGCGCAGAGTGCCTGTGCGCTCTCTACGGAGTCGATGCCGGTCTTGTTCTTGATAGGTGCGAACTCGCGGTTTCTTACTACCTCGAAGGGGAGGCAGGACTCGGCAAGCTTGATCATATCAAGCACGAGAGTCTCGAACTTGTAACCGTTGGGGGATTCGGGCTTGACGGTCTCGCCGTTTTCGTCCATGTACGGAATCTTCTTCTCAACGATGTGAAGAGGCATCTTCTTGTCCGCAATCTCGGACAGCTCGTCAAGACGGAAGAGGTAGTTGAGGATAACGCCGAAGTAGTACGCGGGCTCGCCCTTTTCGTTCTTCGCGTTCATCAGCTCGTCGGTGAGCTCGTAGTACTCAACGATGGACGGGTGACCGTCCTCAAGGCACATAACGCCGACTCTCTCATCGGGTGCGTTCTTCTTAACGACCTTCGCACCGACGGTCTTGCCGGACTTGATGGTAGCGCCTACGAATACGGGGTCTGCGATTCTCTGAAGCACGTTGTCGACGGCGAATACGTTGAGCCACTCAACGCCCCACTCCTTAGCCTTTGCGGAAAGGCCTGCCTTTACGAGAGACGAGAACCAGCCGCCGTTACCGTTGGGAGAGGTGGACATCTTGGAGGGAGTCTCCATATATATCTTGCCGTTTCTGTCTACTGCGGGAGCCATTTCCTGAATGAAGAAGTGAACGAAGTCGGGGTTGTAGCCGAAGTAGTTCTTCTCGGCGAGGAAGCTCTTCGTTGCCTCGTCGTTCTTATCGCTCGTCATAACGAAGAGGTGTACCCATGCACCTGCCTGATGTACGACGTCGAGAAGGTTCTCGATTATTCTCTGGAATATGTAAACGTCCTTCGTGATACCGATGTTGTAAACGCCCTTGGGGCCGTCTGCTCCGAGACGGGTACCCATACCGCCCGCAAGAAGGATTGCGCCGACCTTGCCCGCCTTGATTGCGTCAAGACCTGCGGCGTAGTAGTCAACCTTGTTTGCATTGATTTCGGGAAGCTCCATTGCGGGAAGCGGGCAGATAGCGCCCTTTACGGCGATTTCGTCTCTGTGCGCGTAAACGTCGAGGACGGAGAAGTCGGTATCCTCAATCTGTGCAAGAAGCTCCTTCTTGCCGCAGTCGCAGAGGGAGTCGTAGTTTGCAAGAACGTGCTCCTGACCGAATTTCGCGAGTTTTTCTTTAGCCTGTTCGTAAGTCATTTTATATGCCGAGCCTTTCTCATATATTATTTGTCGTTATTTTATCACCGCGGTACCGTTTTGTCAATCGCGAAGCGGTACTCAGGCGGCTTTTTTCTTTTTCTTTGCCTCGCCGCGGGGCGTCGGAGGCTTGGGCGGAATGTTGCCCGCCTTGGTGAGCGCAATCTTCGTCATAAGCGGTCCCGCAAGCTCGTAGATGAGCACGGAGAAGAGCGCGATGTTGCGGACGAGTCCGCCGCCCTCGGGCATGAGGTCACGCGCGGTAATCGACATGCCGAGCGCGACTCCCGCCTGCGGGAGAAGCGTGATGCCGAGGTATTTGACAACCTCGGGCGGGCACTTCATGAAGCGTGCGCTGATGCCCGCGCCGGTCATCTTTCCGGCGGAGCGGAAGAGGAGGTATACGACGCCGATACCGACGATTGCAAGGTCGGCGAATACGTCGAGCTTGAGCTCTGCACCGCTGAGCACGAAGAACAGCACGAAGAGCGGCTGTGTCCATTTGCTTGTCTTCTCCATGATTTCGTCGGAGAATTCGCAGATGTTGCAGAACACGGTGCTCATCATCATGCAGACGAGAAGCGTCGAGAACTTGATGTGAAGTCCGATTCCCGGAATCGTGAACTCAAGCTTCGAGAGCGCGACGGTGAGGAGCACGAAGGTTATCGAAATTGCAAGACGGCGGCTGTTCGACTCGAAGAACCGCTCTATCCAGTTGAAAAGAAGTCCCATTACCGCGCCGAGCACGAACGAAAGCACGATTTCGAGAAGCGGCTCGACCGCTATCGAAACGACGTTCGGAGTGCCGCCCGTCATCGCACGGGCGATACCGAACGATACGGCGAATATCATGAGACCTACCGCGTCGTCGAGTGCGACTACGGGGAGAAGAATATCGGTGAGCGCGCCCTTCGCCTTGTACTGACGTACGACCATGAGGGTCGCGGCGGGAGCGGTTGCGGCGGCTACCGCACCGAGAGTAATCGACACGGGAAGCGGAAGCTTGCCGGGGATTACGTAGTGAAGCGCAATGAGAGCCGCGTCAACGAACAGCGACGCGGTGAGCCCCTCGAATATCGCTATTGCGACCGCCTGCTTACCGATTTTCTTAAGCTGTGACACACGGAATTCGTCGCCTATCTGGAAAGCGATGAAGCCGAGCGCCGCGTCGGATATTATTTTGTATTTCGCCACGTCGTCGGCGGAGATGAATCCGACACCGAGAATCCCGAGTCTGCCGAGGCAGAACGGGCCTATAAGTATGCCGGCTATGAGGTACGCCGTAACGGCGGGAAGCCCCACGAGCTTCGTGAGACGTGACATCATAAGTCCCGCAAGAAGCGCGAGAGACAGACAAAGCAAAGTTTCCATTGATGATACG
>JAZUGD010000079.1:0-22743 GCA_045641025.1 Eubacteriales bacterium | reverse complement strand
GATTTCAAATGCTTCGACACGGTAATCCATTATATCTCCTTGTAGCGCAACTATCAGCTGCCTTTTTTCATATTTCGAGAATTTCCTCAGGAAGCATAAGCTTGTATGCTGCTTTTCTCTCCTCGAATGCACGGACAATATTTTCGGGTTTCTCGCCGTTGTCGTCGTAAAGGTCGTAGTGTGACGGCAGCGTTATGCCGATTCTCGCACGTACGGTAAGTTCGGCAGCCTCGGCGGGAGTCATATTGCCAACGACACCCTCGGCGTGACGGCGCTCGTCGCGGCCGTTCACCGGAATTATTGCCGCGTCGCAGCCGTATACCGCTTCCGCCTGCCCGTCAAAGGGGCACGTGTCGCCGCCGTGGTATATTTTTTTGCCTTCGGCGCTTATGATAAAGCCCGTCTCGGCGGCGTTTCCGTTTTCGTCGGGATGTATCTCTTCGTGTGCCGACGGTATTACCTTAACCGAAAATTCGCCGAGCGTATAGTTCTCGCCCGTGGTGAGAGAGAGCACTCTGTCACAGGGTACGACGTACTCCGCAAGTTTATCGGCAAACACTGCGGACGCGCAGAAAACCGCTTTCGGACACGCTTCCGCTATCATAGCAAGCGTTTCGGGGTCGGTATGGTCGAGGTGGTCGTGTGAGAGCAGCACATATGAGATTTCCGGCAGGTTTTCCGCAGTGTACGGCGGCGCATAGTTTCTCGTATATCCCGCAAGTGAGTCTACCGAATACGAGAGATACGGGTCGATCGCAACGGTGCAATTATGCGAGGTTATGAGGTATCCGGCCTGGCCTATATATTGAAGTTTCATTGTATATCCTCCGTTTACGGCTTTATTATAACGGGTTTATCGTCATTTTGCAAGGCTGAAGAGCGGAAACCGACACGAATTTTTCACAAATTCCTTATTGTAAAAACGTGCGATATTATGTATAATTATAAGAAGTAAAGTAAAGGAGTGATAACCATGATGGGTCCGCCCCCTTTCGCAAGACCCGATGAGAAGCTCAAGGAGCCTCTGCCGAAGTCAATCAAAGAAGTTCCCGGCTACCTGAAGCGAGTCGTCACGAGTCTTTTTTCGAGACTATTTTACATATTCAAGCTCGTATGGGAAGCGAAGCCTTCTCTGTTTTTCGTTATGCTTGTGTACTCGGTTATATGCGGTTTTATGCCCGCGCTCGGTACACTTATAACCGCCAAGGTTATTGACTCTCTCGTAGGTGCGGTACAGTCCGCAGGTGACCCGCAGGCATGGAAGAGCATTCTGTTCTGGCTTGTACTGCATTTCGTATACATGTTCGTTTTCTCTCTCATAAACATGCTTTACAACCTGATTATCAGGATTTCGGGAGAAATCGTTACAAACCACATCAAAATCAAGATTATCGAAAAGGCGCGCGAGGTCGACCTTGCAAGCTTCGACAGTCCCGAATTTTACGAAAAACTTGAGAACGCGAGCCGTGAGGCGGGAAACAGACCCGTCGGCATACTGACTGCTCTCTTCAACATCATAAGCACGGTTATCTCGATGGTCACGTTCATCGTGCTTCTGCAGAAGGTCAGCTGGTGGGTACCGATTATCATCGTGGTTATTTCCGCACCGTCTGCGGTTATTAACTTCATCTACCGCAAGAAGAACTTCAATTACATACGCCGCCGTTCGAAGGATCGCCGTCAGATGAACTATTACAGCGACCTTCTCGTGAACAAGGACGTTGTAAAGGAGATAAGAATTTTCGGTCTCGCGGATACGTTTATCGGCTGCTATAAAGAAACGTTCAACAAGTATTTCGCGGGTATAAAGAGACTTGCGTACGCCGAGGGCGGGTGGAATATCGGACTGTCGATACTTACGTCCGGCGCAAACTGCGGTATGTTCCTCTTTATCGCGTGGAAGATATGGCAGGGACTCCTCACCGTCGGTGACTATTCCCTTTACACCGGTGCGCTTTCGTCCATCGCGGGCGGTATGTCCACTCTTATTTCCACCACCGCGATGATTTACGAGGGTACGCTCTTTATCGACAACATGATTCTCTTCATGAACGAGGAAGCGCACATCATTCCCGCACTTCCCGTCCCGCTTCACGTTAAGAGACACGTAGCTCACACGATTGAGTTCAGAAACGTTTCTTTCGCTTATCCCGGAACGACGAGAAAGGTGCTGAACAACGTTTCGTTCACACTTGAAGCCGGAGAGACCGCTGTACTCGTAGGACTTAACGGTGCGGGCAAAACGACGCTTATAAAGCTTCTTACTCGTCTTTACGACCCCACCGAGGGCATGATTCTCCTCGACGGTGAAAACATCAAGAATTACGACGTTGAGGAGCTTTACAACATCTTCGGAATTATATTCCAGGATTTCGGAAAATACGCGTTCACCGTAAAAGAGAACATCTCGTTCGGTGAGGTTGATGCCGAGGTGACCGACGAGAAGATTCTCGACGCTGCTCACCAGAGCACGTCCGACGTATTCATCGAAAAGCTCAAGAACAAGTACGACACGCCGCTTATGAGAATATTCGAGCCCGACGGAATCGAGCTGTCAATCGGTCAGTGGCAGAAGCTTGCGGTTGCGAGAGCGTTCTACAGCGATTCCGATTTCCTCATTCTCGACGAGCCTACGGCTTCTCTCGACCCGATAGCCGAGATGGAGATATTCAGCCAGTTCGACGAATTACGCCGTGACAAGACGACGATATTCGTCTCTCACCGTCTGTCAAGTGCAACGACTGCGGACAAGATAATCCTTCTCGACGGCGGTGTCGTTGCCGAGATAGGCAGTCACGCCGAGCTTATGGCCAAAGGTGGCAAGTATTACACTCTCTTCTCGACTCAGGCGAAGAGATACGTTGAGAGCGTACAGGGTAACCCGGACGCCGCTCCCGCGGAATTCGACGACCTGCCCGACGGCCTCCCCGAAAGCATGAAGCATCCGCACGAACACCGCTAAAACGGTATTGACAGCACAGCCGTACACGGCATATAATATAGAGCACACATCACGAAAGGATTTCCCGAAATGAACAGAGGAAAAATGAACGACGGACCCGTCAAGGTAGTAAAATTCGGAGGAAGCTCTCTTGCAGATGCAGAGCACTTTCTTCAGGTAAAGAGCATTATCGAATCCGACGAGTCGAGAAGATACGTCGTTCCTTCCGCTCCCGGAAAAAGATTCTCCGGAGACGAAAAAGTTACCGACCTGCTTTACGAGTGCTACAAGCTCGCTTCCGAGGGCGAGGACATCTCCCCCGCTTTCGACAAGGTACGCGAAAGATACGACCTTATCGTTAAAGGTCTCGGCCTTTCCATCAATCTCGATTCCGAATTTGATTTTATAAAGAGCTCGATTACTCACCACGCAGGACGCGACTTCACCGCGAGCCGCGGTGAGTACCTCAACGGTCTCATTCTCTCCGAGCTTCTCGGCTACGATTTCATCGATGCCGCCGGCGTTATCCGTTTTGCGGAAAACGGTACGTTTGACGCGGAAACCACCAACACGATTATCGCGTCGGTGCTTCAGCGTCACAAGCACGCCGTAATCCCCGGCTTCTACGGCTCGATGCCGAACGGTACTCTCAAGACCTTCTCACGCGGAGGCTCCGACGTTACCGGCTCCATCGTCGCACGCGCTACCAACGCCGACCTTTACGAAAACTGGACCGACGTTACCGGCTTCAAGATGGCGGACCCGAGAATCATCACCGACCCGAAAACTATTGACGTAATCACCTACCGTGAGCTTCGCGAGCTTTCGTACATGGGTGCGGGCGTGCTTCACGAGGACGCGATATTCCCCGTAAGAATCGCCGGTATCGCAATCAATATAAGAGACACGAACAACCCCGACGAGGTCGGCACGATGATAGTCCCCGACGGTGACTCGAGAGCGGATAATCCCCCGAAGATTACCGGTGTTGCGGGCAAGAAGGGCTTCTCCTTCATCAACATTGAAAAAGACCTCATGAATTCCGAGGTCGGATTCGGCCGCAAGGTTCTTGAGGTTCTCGAGGACGAGCACATCTGCTTCGAGCACCTTCCCTCCGGCATTGACACGATGAGCCTTGTAGTAAGCTCTAAGGAAATCGAGGGCAAGCAGGAAGAAATTCTCGATACGATATGCAAAACCGTAGTGCCCGATTATATCACGATTGAAGACGGACTCGCGCTTATAGCGGTAGTCGGTCGCGGCATGATACGTTCCGCCGGCTCCGCCGCGAAGATTTTCACTTCCTGCGCAAATGCGGGTGTCAACATCCGAATGATTGACCAGGGCTCGTCCGAGCTTAATATCATCATCGGCGTTGATGAGAGTGATTTCGAAAAAGCACTCCGCGCGATTTACGCCGAATTTAACGACTGATAAGAAAAGGCTGTTCTTACGAACAGCCTTAATCTTTAGACTACTTTAACGGGGAGCTTCGTTCCGCCGAGAAGGTGGAAATGCAGATGCTTGACGCTCTGCCCTCCGTCCTCACCTACGTTGGTTATGACGCGGTAACCGTTTTCGAGTCCGCATTCCTTTGCGATGGAAGGAAGCATTTCGAAAATATGCGTTACGACGGCGCTGTTTGCGCCCGTGATTTTATCGGCGGATTCGATATGCGCCTTCGGCACGAGAAGTACGTGTACGGGCGCCTCTGGATTTATGTCCTTGAAAGCGATAATATATTCGTCCTCGTAGACCTTCGACGACGGAATCTCACCTGCGGCAATTTTACAGAAAATACAGTCCATAATTTGTACGACCTTTCTTTAGATTAGTTTTATTTTATCACATAAGGAAAAAAGAATCAACTGTTTTATGATGAATGAATGCTTTTGGGACAGACTCGGTGACAAGCCGGTCGTGATTTACGGTACCGGAAACGGTGCCGACAAGATAATCGACGTGCTTGAGGCGCGAGGAGTACGGATAGACGCGGTTTTCGCAAGCGACGGCTTCGTGCGGGACAGAGTATTCCGCTCGTACCGCGTTCGCTCCTATTCCGACGTTATCTCGGAATACGGCGACGATATATCGATACTCGCGGCGTTCGGTTCGGGACGGGACGAGGTACTGTCTTTCCTTGAAGAGCTTGACGCAAGGCACGACTTATATATTCCCGAGGTTCCGCTGTTCTGCGAAAGTCTCACGGACGAGCTGTTTGATTCTGCTTATTATAAAGCCCACAAAGATGAGCTTGAAGCCGTCCGCACACTTCTCTCGGATGAGGAATCCCGACTTTTGTTTGACGATATTATCTCTCACCGTCTTACGGGAAAACTTGGTTGTCTTAAGAGAACCGAAGAGGTACGCGTCACGCTTGCCTCTCTTCCGTCACGCGGACTTATAAAAACGGTTATCGACGGCGGTGCGTTCTGCGGCGACACGGCTGAGCTGTTTGCGGACGTTTTTCCCGAATGCGAAAAGATAATCGCAGTCGAGCCCGACCCGCGTACGTTTGCGAAGCTTTCGGCAAAGGATATACGCGGACTCGTGTCCGTGAACGCAATGCTCGGCGGTACGCCCGGCGAGCACGTTTTCGCCGCGGCCGGCAGCAGAGGCTCAAGCGAAACGGTCGCAAATAAGAGAAAAAAAGAGGTGGTGACAAAAGTCACCACCGCAGATATGCTTGAAAAAGAATTCGGGCATATAGACATGATAAAGCTTGACACCGAGGGTTGGGAGGCGCCCGCGCTCGACGGTGCCACGCGCGTCCTTGAGAGCGAGCCGCTTCTGTCGGTTTCTCTCTACCACCGTACGGCGGATTTGTTCACGCTTCCGCTCCGGCTCTCTCCGCTTTATCCCGGTGCGAGGTTCATCCTTCGCAGACCGAGGTGTGTGCCCGAATGGGACCTGAACCTTTACGTTATCCCGAAGCGGTTTATAATTTAATAAAGCACCTGAGTGGGGGCGGTATATATGACCGCCTCCGCTTTTGCAATATCGCGCACGAGGGCTGCGAGGCGCGCGCATACGGGATATTCGGTATGATAATGCCCTGCCTCGATGACTGCTATACCGTACTCAGCCGCGTCGATTGCGGCGTTATACGATGCCTCTCCCGTAAGAAAAGCGTCCGCACCTGCGGCAAGTGCCGCGCGGATGAAGTCCTTACCCGCACCGCCTACCATGGCGAGTTTTTTTATTTCTCCCCCGCCCGAAAGTCTTACCTGAGGGGCGGCTGCACAAACGTTTGCGAGCTTTTCTTTTATCATACGGCATACCGCGTTGGCGCTCATGGGCTCGGGGAACGTGACGATTCTGCCCGCCGTGGGCATCTCTTCGTCGCCGAACGTATCGCTTACCTCAAAGCCGAGCACGTGTGCTAAAGTGTCGTTGACTCCGCCCGCGCCCGCGTCGAGCCGCGTATGATAAGAAGCGGCGCTGATTCCCGCCCGGACGAGCTTAAGTATTCTGTTTCCTACGTATGTGTCGGGAGTGACCTCGCACACTCCGCCGAAAATCATCGGATGATGCGTGAGAAGCATATCAAACCCGCCGGATACTGCGGCGTCTATCTCCTTTTCGTTTGCATCGAGTGCAACGAGCACTCTCTTTATTTCTTTATCGGGGTCGGGTGAGCACTGAAGCCCGTCGGTATCCCACGTGCACGAAAGCGTCTTCGGATACAGCGTGTCAAGCACCTCGGTAAATTCTCTTACCGTCATAATACGATACCGTTCCTTTCTGCAAGTTCTTCGATTTCACGGAGCAATGTCTCGTCATCCGTGACGTCACCTGAGCCCCGTTTTTTGCCCTCGTATGCCGTACGGTATTTCGCGTACAGTTTGCGGATAAACGGCTCAAACAGGCTCTCACGCGCGCCACGCGCGATATTAGCATCACCCACGAGATTTTCAAGGCGTGACGCGGTTCTTTTGACTCCGTCATAGCGTACGGAGAGCACACGGTAGTACCGTCCCGCGGCAAGCGCGAGTTTTTCGTCTTCGATGGAGAAGCCCTCCGAGCAGAGATACTCCGACAGCTTGTCCGCCATTGTCATAGGCTGAAGGATAAGCTGCGGCTTTGCTTCTTTTACGTATGTCGAGCGACTGAGGATATCGGCGATAAGCTCGCCCCCCATACCGCATATGCTTATCGTATCGTACCGCGACACGTCGGCAATCGCGTCAAGACCGTCGGAGAGATACGTTTTAACGCAGTCTTGCGCGCCGTACGCCGTAATCGTTGCATCTGCAGTTTTCAGCGGCCCTTCGTTCACGTCGGACGCTCCGGCGTACGGGCAGACACCGCTGCAGCAAAGGTACACCGGCAGGTAAGCGTGGTCTGTACCTACGTCGAGGAGTGCAGCGCCTTGCTTCACAAACGAAGCGACTGCTCCGAGGCGCCCGTCAAGTACGGGAATTTTGTTTTCTTTATCAGTCATTATAAGTGAAAGCGGGAAGAGATTTTCTCTTCCCGCATCCTTTATTATTTAGACTCGAGGTATTCGTTGATGCTGCGGACGAGCTCGTCTGCGTCGGTGCCGTGTACCTCACACGCCGCCTCGATGCTTTCGCCTCTCGATGCGGGGCATCCGAGGCAATGCATACCGATTGCTATAAAGAATTTTGCAGTCTCAACGTCAAAGTCGAGAACGTCGCCGATAAGTGATTCTTTTGTTACCTTCATTTTGTTCTTCCTTTCAGTTTGCGGTAGTCTGAACCGTCTCGGGCACGGTCATCTTGCGGATATCGGCACCGAGTGCGGTAAGCTTTCCTACTATGTCTTCATATCCGCGCTCAATACGGAATACGTCGGATATTTCGGTCGTTCCGTTAGCGGCAAGTCCCGCAATTACCATTGCGACTCCCGCTCTGAGGTCAAGCGCCTTAACGGATGCACCGGTAAGCTCGGTGCCGCCGGTGATGCTTGCGCGTCTGCCCTCGACCTTAATCTTTGCGCCCATTTTCTCAAGCTCTTCGACGTATCTGAAACGGGTCTCGTATACTCCCTCGAGGACGAAGCCCGAGCCCTGCGAGATGCAGAGAAGCACGGTCATCTGCGGATGCATGTCGGTCGGAAAGCCCGGATACGGCTGAGTCTTGATGCCGGTTGCCTTGAGCTTTGCTCCCGTAGCGTCCACGAGTACGGAATCGTCGAATTCTTCTACGTTTACGCCCATATCGGTAAGCTTTGCGGTAACGGATTCAAGATGCTTCGGGATGACGTTCTCAACGAGGATTCGTCCGCCCGTAGCGGCTGCGGAAATCATATACGTTCCCGCTTCGATCATATCGGGAATTATCGCATAGGTACAGCCGTGCAGCTCCTTAACGCCGCGTATCTTTATCATATCCGTACCGGCACCGCTTATTCTCGCACCGCAGGTGTTGAGGAAATTGGCAAGGTCAACTATATGGGGCTCACGTGCGGCATTGTCGATAACCGTCGTGCCTTCTGCAAGGACTGAGGCTATCATGATATTGGCGGTACCGCCTACGGTTACCATATCAAAGAATATGTTGGTACCCTTGATGGTGTCGTGGGCTTTCTTGATTTCTACGTATTCGTCGTCGGTGGTAACGTCGCCGCCGAGTGCTTCAAAGCCTTTGATATGCTGGTCAATGGGACGTGCACCGAAATCGCATCCGCCGGGAAGACCGACCTTCGAGTAACCGAAGCGTCCGAATTCCGCGCCGAGAAGATAATAGGACGCACGCATTTTGCGAACCTTTTCAAAAGGTGAGGTGCCCGCTTTGACGTTCGTACAGTCAATCTCCACGGTGTCGTATCTCAGAGGAGTAATGCTTGCTCCCATTTCACGGAGTATTTCAAGAGAAAACTTTACGTCGCTTACGTTCGGTAAGTTTTCGATTACGCATTTACCTTTTACGAGAACGGAGGCAAAAATAATGGGAAGCGCCGCGTTCTTCATACCGTTGACCTTGACGGTTCCCTTGAGGACGTTTCCTCCGTTGATTAAGATTTTTTCCATAAAAAGATATTGCCTTTCTTCTGACAAAACGATGTCTTCCGCCCGTCTGCGGCGGTCATATGATAAATGCCGCACGAATATCGCGGCGCACAATAATACAAGATAAAAATAACCTTATATATTATATCATCAAGTGAGTCAATATGAAAGATTTTTCGGTGATATTTTCGTACGCTTCATAAATTTGGGCAATATGAACACAAGTGCCCGTCACATTGTGTCGTTTTATGTACAATATGACAGGCGCATGTTGCCTTACAGTATTATTTTATGATGCTTTGCACAAACTGTTACGGTGTTTCGGGAGCAAGGTGTTCAAGTTTGCAAAGCGACTTTATGTCATCGGGCAGAGGAGCTTCTATTACGAGAGTTTCTCCAGTAAAAGGATGAGTAAAGGTTGAGCGGTATGAATGAAGTGCCTGACGGTTTATTACGGGGCTCTCGGTGCCGTACATTCCGTCACCCGTTATGGGGCATCCGATTCCCGCAAACTGCACGCGAAGCTGATGAGTTCTGCCCGTTACGGGAGACGCAAGCACTACTGCGCGGCGTCCGTTCTCCGCTATTACTTTATATTTTGTCACGGCGATTTTACCGCCGCCGCTCTCTGTGCACTCTTCCCTCTCTATCGTGCTTCCCTCACGCCGTCTTATATACGACGTGATTGTTCCCTCGCTCTCCGAGGGTATGCCGTCGAGCACGGCAACGTATTCTTTTTTTATCATACCGCCCGAAATGGCACGGTACATTTTATAGGATGCAAGCCTCGTGTTTGCGGTAAGCATAACGCCGCTTGTATCGCGGTCGAGTCTGTTTACCGGGCGGAATACGTACGGCTTGTCTGAGTACCTGTACGCAAGAGCGTTTGCAACCGTGTCGTCACGGTGCTTGTACGACGGGTGGGCAGGCATAAACGGAGGCTTGTTTACCGCGGTGATATATTCGTCTTCATACACAATCTCAAGCGGCAGGCCGTACGGCGTGATATAAGGCGAGGTATCGTCCTCGGTGTCCTCGCATGCGAGGGAAAGCGTTTCGCCCGTCTGAAGTACGTGACGGACGGTCACGAACTCACCGTTTACGGTTATGCCGCCGTCGCTGAACTTGAGTTTTTTGAGCATTGCGGAGGAATAACCGAGAACGCCTCTGAGATATTCTCTTACGGTGATTCCGGCTTCCGCATCGGTTATTTTGATATTCACGCGTCTGCCTCCGCGTGCTTTTTAGATATATAAGAATACGCCCCTATAACTACGATACCCGCAAAGCAAACGGCAACGAATACGTTGCCTACGGTCGCGTACGGCGTGAGAGTAGCTATCGGAGTTACCTCTGCGGTAACGACTCCCTCCACCATGGGCTTGAGGTCGTCTTTAACCTCACCCGTAGGAGCGATTATCGAGGATACGCCGGTGTTTGCGGCACGTACGACGTATCTGCCGCATTCGACCGCGCGAAGCACGGCGTGACGGTTATGCTCATATACGGCGGCGGAGGTGCCGAACCACGAGTCGTTCGTTGAGAGAACTATTATTTCCGCACCGTTCCTCACGGAATCAAGTGCGATATTTTCATAAATGGAATCAAAACAGATAAGCGCGCCGAGCTTACCTGTTGGGGTATCGAACACGACGGAATCGTCGCCCTGAGCCATATCGTCCGAGAGTACCGCTATATCCTTGAGCGGAGGGAAAACGAATTCGGCAACAGCACGCATGGGTACGTACTCACCGAACGGAACGAGATGGCGCTTTACGTAGTGCACGCCGCCGAGCCCGCTTTGCGGAGTGAAATACACGGACGAGTTTTCGGATACGCCGTCCGCGCTTTCGGTGAACGCGCCGGTAACGATTACGACACCGTTCTGCCTTGAGGTTTTTGCGATGAATTCGCGAAGCTCTTCACCTCTCCATCCGTCAAGAGAATAAATGAACGGAGACTCCGGCCATACGACGAGGTCCGCTCCCCCGTCCCCGGCCGTCTTTGTGAGAGAAGCATATATCTCAAGGATATAATCGTTCATCAGTTCCTTATCCTTCGTTGACACGTTGGACGGAATATTGCCCTGCACCGCGGCGGCAGTTACGGTTTCATCACCGTACGTTGACGGAAGATATGTCATTCTGACACAGCCGAATATTACGTTTGATAAAAGAAGTGCAGCCGATACGATAACGGGAAGCGCTTTTTTGACGGTGCATTTTTCGTTAGTCACCGCACGGGAGTAATAAAGCGCACCGACGGTGAAGCCGAAGAACACGATTATAAAGCTTACGGCATAGCTGCCGAGCACGGACGATATCTGTATCATCGGGAGAAAGCCGGTCTGCGACACGGCAAGTCTGCCCCACGGAACTCCCAGCCACGTTTTGGTGTTGAGATAATCGAATATCACGTACGTCGCAGCGTAGAACACTCCCTGCAGAAGAGGATGGCGCGAAATTCCGAGACGTTTGTACGCAAACGAGAAAACGGTAAACGAAAACGAGAAAAGCAACGCCTGAACGAGTGAGAGACCGAGGCAGCCGAGTGCCACGACTCCCGCCGCCTCGACGGGCGTCATCCCCGCGAAATCGAGCGGATAAAGCTCAACGAACCACGAAAGAAGAACGATACCGAAGCTCCAGAAATAAAGGAGTCCGTAAAGGTATGAGCGGTGCTTTACGCCTTCTTCGTTTATCGCGGTGAGAACGAAGCCCACGCCGATAAAGGCAATGAATTCAAGTATAAACAGTCCTTCGAAAATAAAAGGAAGCGCGGCGACAACACCCGACGCTATTGCCGTCAGGCAGCACACGAGACGTCTGTGTTGCATCGTTTTCTCCTCCTTTATTTTGAGAACAGTCCTCCGAATCTGTTTTTATTGAAAAATTCGAGGAAGTTGATTTTGTCGGCGGGAGCGATAAACTCCTTGCCGCTGAGATACGAAAGCTCGCCTACACCGTCGAGGAAGCGGAGCTTGTAGGAATAGAGCGCCTGATGACGGTACGAAAGCCGCTTATCGTCACGGCTGTGACCGTACTTGCCCTCTCCGAGAAGCGGGTGTCCGAGGTACTCCATATGCGCTCTTATCTGATGCGTTCTGCCCGTGTAAAGTCTTACCTCGAGCAGAGCGAGGTCGAGCTCCCCGTTATAGTCTATGACCTTATATCCCGTCTTTATCGGCTTTGAGCCTCGTGAGGGCTCAGCCGATACACGGACGGTCTTTGTTTTCGTATTCTTGAAAAGATGTGCCTCAAGCACGGCGGAGTTTTTCTCAGGTTTTCCGTGCACGGCGCAGAGATAACGCTTGTCTATCATAGAGGACTTTATCATTTCGTTCATCTCTCTGAGCGAGTGCGCGTTTTTGGCGGCTATGACGATACCGCCGGTGTTTCTGTCTATACGGTTGCAGAGCGCGGGAGCGAAGGAGTTCTCCTCCTCCGGTACGTACTCGCCTTTACCGATGAGGTACGATTTGAGGTGAAGTATGAGCGTATCGGCATCATCCCCGCCGTCACCCTCGTGAACGAGCTGACCGGGCTTTTTGGAGAGAATTATTATATTATCGTCCTCGTAGATTATATTGAGGCGAGGCTTGGCTATAACCGTTTCTTTCCCCGGTGCACTCTCGAAAAACTCATCGGGGATATAAAGCTCCACGAGGTCACCCTCGGAGAGCAAAAGTCCTCCCTCGGCTCGCTTGCCGTTTACCTTGATGCGCTTTTTACGGAGAAATTTGTACATAAGAGCAGCGGGCAGCGCTCTGAATGTTTTCGATAAAAACTTATCGAGCCGCTGTCCGCCGTCGTTATTATTGACAGTAATGCTCCTCATTACTTGGTGCCGAAGATACGGTCGCCCGCATCGCCGAGTCCGGGAATGATGTATGCGTGCTCATTGAGCTTTTCGTCAAGAGCTGCGCAGTAAATGTCTACGTCGGGATGGTCTTTCATCATCTTTTCAACTCCCTCGGGAGCCGCAACGAGACACATAAGACGAATGGAGGTAACGCCGCGCTTCTTGAGCATGGTAACTGCATCGGAAGCGGAGCCGCCGGTTGCAAGCATCGGGTCGGTGATGACAACGAGACGGTCCTCGATGTCAAACGGGAGCTTGCAGTAGTATTCTACGGGGTTGTGGGTATCGGGGTCGCGGTAAAGACCAATGTGACCTACCTTTGCAACGGGAACGAGCTTGAGGATACCGTCTACCATTCCGAGGCCGGCACGGAGAATCGGTACTATCGCAAGCTTCTTGCCCGCAATGCGCTTGCCCGTGGTGGGAGCGACGGGAGTCTCAACCGCATAGTCCTCGAGTGGGAGGTCGCGGGTGAGCTCGTAACCCATGAGAAGGGCTATCTCTTCAAGAAGTTCTCTGAAATCCTTGGAGCCGGTATCCTTGTTTCTCATGATGGAAAGCTTATGCTGAATCAGCGGATGGTCGATAAGATGGAATTCAGACATTTTTACGTTTTCCTTTCTTTATTTTGCGAGTTCGATAAAGCGTCTGAGGTTCTTGAGACCGATTTCGATACCGCAGAGATTGTCTTCCATGCCCTCGAATTCGATCGTAATAAATCCTTCGTAACCGGAGCGTGCGAGAGTTGCGATGCTCTGTGCGACTCTTGCGTCACCGTGACCGATGATAGCACCGCGGAGATAGTTACCTGCACGGGAACGGAACCAGCCGTCACCGGGGTTGGGCTCAAGACCGTCCTTGATGAAGAAGTCCTTAGCGTGTACGTGGAATGCGTACGGTGCCATGATGCCGACGGAGATATTGGGGTTCTCGTCTGCGCAGAGGAAGTTACCCATATCGATGAGTGCACCGAAGTTGGGGTGATTAACCTCGTTGATGAGTTTTTCGACTCTGTTTGCGTCCTGAGAGAAGAAGCCGTGGTTCTCGGTCATGGTACGGATGCCCTTTTCGGCAGCGTACTCGGTAACCTCTCTTATTCTTTCTGCAAGCGTGTGAACGAGACGGTCGTAACTTCTGTCATAGGTTCTGCCGGAGATACCGCCGGTAGCGTCGTGACGGAGCAGCTTAACGCCGAGGTCAGCCGCGGTGTCGACAAGCTCTTTGACTCTTGCGATTTCTTCCTTACCGTCTGCAGAGCCCCAGTTGATGAAGTCTGCGCCTACGAGGAATGCAACGGGCTCGATGCCTGCCTCGGCACAATGCTCACGAATCTTTTTCGCGCCGTCGGGCTCTTTCTGCCATTCGCCCTCAACGAATTCGATACCGTCAAAGCCTACCTTTGCGGCATGGTCGATAACGCCCATGATGCCGAGCTTGTCGGGGTTACGGTAACCGCCGTAGCTGTAAGTACTAACACTTGTTTTCATAATAATCTCCATTCTGACGCAAAATCTGCGTATTCATTCAAACTATTATATAACATTTGTCGCGATAAATCAATAACAAACGCACATTTTCGAAAACATTGTTGCTTTTGGTTAAAATGGTTAATAAACGGGCTCGCGGGCACGGAATTATGAAACAATTTGTTTTCTTGACAATGCGGTTGTTTTTGGGTATAATAAAGAAGTAATATGAGGCAGTTTGTTTTTATTTCAGTACTGCTTCATCCGTTATCCCTTACGTATTGAGAAAGGCTTGGTAAATAATGCGTAATTACAATAACCTTCACGCGCTTCCCAACAAAAAATTCACTGACATCAAAAATCTTTTCGAGACCAATGCGCAGAAGTTCGGCGATAAGGTTCAGTATTATTACAAAGAAGACGGCGAGGTAAAGGAGTTTACCTACAACGATTACTGGAATACCATGAAGAGTCTCGGCACTTATCTCATGAATTCCGACCTGAACGGTAAGAGAATCGCCATCTGCGGCGAGACTCACCCTTATTGGACCGCATCCTTCTCTACCCTTATCAGCTGCGGTTGTGTAGCCGTTCCGCTTGACAAGGAGCTTGATTTTGACCAGCTCTGCAATTTCATGAAAATTGCGGAATGCAGTGCGGTCATCTTCACCGGTATTTTCAACAAGAAGTTCGCAGAAGCGGCTGAGTCGCTTCCGTTTATCGATAAGTTCATCGCCATCAACGACAGTGAGGACTTACCTCACGACGACCCCCGTTTCGTGCTTTACACCGACGTGCTGAAGGAAGGCGAAGACCTTCTTCTCGGTGGCTTTACCACCTTTGAAAATCACGAAATCGACATGGACAAGATGAGCGCGCTGCTCTTCACCTCCGGTACCACCGGAACGAGCAAGGGTGTTATGCTCTCTCACCGCAACATCAGCTCCTGCGCCGCAGCATCCTGCGCCGCTACGAGATACGGTGCCCGCGATCACTACGTATCGGTTCTTCCGATTCACCACACGTTTGAGCTTGTTCCCGCGCACCTTGCGGCATGCAACGGCGGTTCTTCGATTTTCATCAACGACAGCATCAAGTATGCGATGAAGAACTTCAAGGAGCAGAAGCCCACGGTACTCGTGCTCGTGCCCATGTTCCTCGAAACCGTTCACAAGAAAATCTGGGACAACATCAGAAAGAAAGGCATGGAGGAAAAGGTTCGCCGTGCCATGGCAATGAGCGACAAGCTTCTGCTTGCCGGAGTTGACATGAGAAGCAAGTTCTTCGGCGAGATTACCGACGTATTCGGCGGTCGCCTCAAGAGCGTGGTTGTCGGCGGTGCTCCTCTTGACCCGCAGATAGTCAAGGACTTCTATTCCTTCGGTATTACCGTAATTCAGGGCTACGGCATCACCGAGTGTGCTCCTCTGATTTCCGTTAACAGACCCGGTCACATCAAGTTCGACTCCGTAGGTCAGGTTGTTGACTGCTGTGAAATCAAGATTCTGCCTCTCGAGGGTTGTCCCGAGGGAGAAGGCGAGATTATTGTCAAGGGTGACAACGTAATGCTCGGTTATTACAACAATCCCGAGGCTACCGCCGAAGCATTTACCGAGGACGGCTGGTTCCGTACCGGCGACATAGGTACCATCGACGCCAACGGATACGTTAAAATTACCGGACGTAAAAAGAACGTCATTATCGCAAGCAACGGTAAGAACGTATTCCCCGAGGAGCTCGAGGAACGTCTTTACAAAATTCCGCTCATCAAGGAAGTTGCGGTTATCGGCAGAAAGAACGAAGAGGACGGTTCGATTATCATCACCGCGCTCATCTATCCCGACAAGGACGAAGCCGGCCGCGGAATGACTCACGAGGAAATCTGCGAGGAGCTGAAGAATGCAATATCCGAAATCAACCACAAGCTCCCTGCTTACAAGCATATTGACAAGTTCGAAACCAGAAACGAAGAGTTCGAAAAGACTCCTTCCAAAAAAATAAAGCGTTTCCTCTTGAAATAATCGGAGAAATCGTATATAATTAGTACAGTAAAATTTCCGGAGGTGGATTAAATGTTTGATCAGATTAAAGAAATGCTCGTAAACGAGCTGTCCGTCGATCCCGAAAGCGTTACCATGGAAGCTGAACTCGTAACCGACCTCGGAATCAATTCTCTCGAGCTTGCCGACCTCGTTCTTCTTTGCGAAGAAAAATTCGATACCGAAATCGACGAGGAAGAAATCCGTAACTTCATTACGGTAGGCGACATTGTCAACTATCTCTCTCCCCTTAATAAATGATGAAGCGCCCGGGACTCGTCTCCCGGGCAATTCTTTTAGTGTAAGCAAGGAGGTGACGCACTGTGAAAAGGGTCAGTCTGCGCGGCGTGGAATTCACTCCCGCCACACGCGAGGTTATGCTCGACGCACTTCTCTCCGCACTCGGCGGCTCCGGTCTCAGTGCGGTATATACCCCCAATTCCGAAATAGTTCAGACTTGTATTGAGAATCCTTTTTTATACGGCGTAATAAACTCTGCGGAGTTTATTCTGCCCGACGGAATAGGTGTTATCAAAGCCGCAAAGCTGCTCGGGCTTCCTATAACCGAGCGTCTGCCCGGCGTTGAGATGGGCGAGGCCGTTCTCTCAAGGATTGACGGAAGCGTCGGAGTCTACATACTCGGCGGCAAGCCCGGCGTTGCCGTAACCGCTGCGGCTAATCTCAAAGAGAAGTACCCTGCTTTAAGCGTCGTCGGCACGCATGACGGATACTTTAACAAGACAGGCGAGGAGAGTCTTGCCGTCGTTGACGAAATCAACGCAAGCGGTGCCCGTCTTCTGCTCGTTTGTCTCGGTGCTCCCGCACAGGAAATATGGATACACGATAACAGATACAAGCTGACCACCGTAAAGCTTGCAATGGCACTCGGCGGTTCCGTTGACGTATACGCCGGTACCGTAAAGCGTGCTCCGGATATTTTCTGCAGGCTCGGGCTTGAGTGGCTGTACCGTCTGCTCAGGGAACCCAAGAGAATCGGGCGCATGATGAGTCTTCCGAAATTTTATTTCGGTACCGTGTGGTACAAAATAAGAGGCAAAAAATAAAACCGTATCTTTCGATACGGTTTTTGTGTTCAGTCAACGAGTGCCTTTATTATATCCGCCGCTTTCTCTACGGAGAGGTTTGAGGTTGATATCATAAGGTCGTAGTTTTCGGTTTTGCCCCACTTTTTGCCCGTGTAGTAATTGTAGTAATTGGCACGTCTGCGGTCTGTCTTGACGACAAGCGACTTTGCATCCGAAATGCTGAGGTTGTGTCTCTCGGCGACGGTTTTGACACGCTTGTCAAAATCGGAATAAACGAAGACGGTTACTATATCGTCTCTGTCCTCGAGAACGAAATCCGCGCAGCGTCCGACTATGATTGCATTACCCTTTTCTCCGATATCCTCTATAATCTTTGACTGTGCATTGAACAGTCTGTCGTTTATCGGCTGAAAATCGGGGTTAAAGGAACTGCCGTATACGGACGAGCCTACCGCAAGAGTATAAAGGATACTGTTGGGCACCTTTTCGTCAACGGAGTGAAGCTTTTCGGGATCGACACCTATGTCCTTCGCGGCAAGTGAGATGAGGTTATTGTCGTAATAATCCCAGCCGAGCTTTTCCGCGAGAAGATGTCCTATTTCACGTCCTCCGCTTCCGTACTGACGAGCTATCGTAATAATTTTTGCCATATCTGCCTGTTCCTTTCTCGGTTACTGTACGGACGGTTCCCACGTCCGCATATTTATTATAACACAAAAATTGCCGAAAAGTAAATAGTTTTTAATGGGCCAGGGTAATATTTTTGAAGCATTTCGGGCATGGCTCAAGGTCTCTCTCTATTGCCTCGAACATGAATATCTCGGTTCCCTCGCCTGAAGTACAGTCGTTCGAATAGTGATATATCCTGCCCCCGGGTATTACGTATACCACGTCGTTGTACGATAAATCGCCGGGCAGCGGCAAAACCGTACTCTCAGCCGCAGGTGCGGTTACAAGCACGGGGCTCTTCTCGGGTATTACCCATATGACCGTGATAACCGTGAGAAAAGTAAATGCGGCGATAACAAGAGCCGTAAATATTATTATTTTTTTATCGGTCGCCGTCTTTTTATTCATTGATTTTATATCCCGAAAACCTTTTCGTAAGAATCAGCCTATGCCCTAACAGAGGCAGGGCTTTTTTATTTATCGACGAGACGTGCGTGTTTACCGCCGACTCGCTTCTGCCGGACGTGCAAAGCAGCGCAAGCTCACGGGCGCCGACATACTCACCCGGTTTTTCGATAAGGCAGGTTAGTATCAGCCGTTCCGTAAACGTAAGCGGAAGCTCCGTTTTGTGATACGTCGCTTTATCGCTACTGACCGTAAGAAGTCCGAGAGAGACGCTGACGTCATACCCTACGGCGTCAGCCGCCGTTTGTGCCGCTCGTGAGGCGTTTTGCCATCTGTAAAGCGGTACGCCCTCGCATTCTTCGGCGTCGGACTCTGTGAATGCGATAACTCTCGTTTTACCCGCGGCGAACGCTTCGTCGCGAAGTCTGTCAGGGTTTGAGGCGGACGTTACGATGAGTCTCGCTCCCGTATATTCCGCAAGCTTTGACGGTGATACCGCAGCCGCGGGAATTCCGAGTCTGCGCAGAGACGAAATAAGTGCTTCGGTTTTCTCCCGCCCGAGAGATGCAGATAAAATTATCACGTTGTGCCTCACATATTTTCCCGTAACCGGAAGTATATTTGAACAGTTATAAAATCGAGGTGTGCTTATGTTTATTTATACCGTAAAAGCAAGTACCGTTAAGTTTATCGCTCTCATTCTCGCCGCCGTTGCGGCTTTCGTTACGATAGTCGTTATGTCGGACAACGGCAAGGTACGCGCAACGAAGGCAACAATTGAGGCAAACGAGAACGTAAGGTACGACAAAATCAAAACCGAGGACGATGCCGCCGCTTTTCTCGAACAGTTCGGATGGGAGGTTAAAACTCCCGCCTCGGAGACAGCAGAAATTAAACTGCCCGCCGAATTTGACAAAATCATGCTTACGTACAACGAGCTGCAGAAATCGCAGGGGCTTGACCTTCACAAATATAAGGGACGCGAAGTTACGAGATATACGTTTGAAGTAACGAATTATCCCGATTATGACGGAACGGTGCTTGCAAACGTTATCGTGTACAAAAAACGTGTCATCGGAGGCGACGTCTGCTCCGCCGACGTTAACGGATTTATCACGGGCTTCCGTGCACCGCAAAAGTAAACGGAAGGGCTGTCCCGTTTATCAGGACAGCCCATTTTTTTATTCTTCGGACTCGCCGTCGGTTTCGGCGGAAGAAGTATAAACGACTTCGCCTTCGTCGTCGGAACGTACGTCTGCGGTAACCGCGGTATATACGTTTTCGTCCTCTTCGATACCGTCAACGTTGACGTCACGGTACTTAGCAAGACCGGTACCTGCGGGAATAAGTTTACCGATGATAACGTTCTCCTTAAGACCGACAAGGTGGTCGACCTTTCCTCTGATTGCAGCCTCGGTGAGAACCTTGGTGGTCTCCTGGAAGGATGCGGCGGAGAGGAAGGATTCGGACAGAAGTGCCGCCTTGGTGATACCGAGAAGCACGGGAGATACGGTTGCGAGGCAGAGATCTCTCTCGCCTGCGTCGATTCTCTTCTGAATCGCTTCGTTTTCGGTGATGTACTCGCTGAAGTCAACGGTAGTACCCGAAAGAAGTGCGGTGTCTCCGGGATCCTCAATCTTCACCTTTCTCGTCATCTGTCTGGTGATGACCTCGATATGCTTATCGTTGATATCGATGTTCTGAGAACGGTAAACCTTCTGTACCTCACGGATGATATAATCGTAAACGGCGTCGATACCGTTGATACGGAGAATATCCGCGGGGTTCTTGTAACCTTCGGTAAGGTCGTGACCTGCTTCTACGTACTGACCCTCTTCAACCGTGATACGGGTGCCGTAAGGTACGGTGCATACGAAGTCGTCTCCGCCGTCAGCCGCCTTGATGGTGATGCTCTTGACTCTCTTTGAGTCGTCGATGGAAACGGTACCTGCGATCTCTGCAACGATGGAGGTCTTCTTGGGCTTGCGTGCCTCGAAGAGCTCTTCAACTCGAGGAAGACCCTGGGTAATATCGGAACCTGCGACACCACCGGTGTGGAAGGTTCTCATCGTAAGCTGTGTACCCGGCTCACCGATGGACTGAGCGGCGATGATACCGACAGCCTCACCGATATTGACGGGAGTAGAATGAGCAAGGTCTGCGCCGTAGCAGTGTGCGCATACGCCGTGCTTTGCTTTACACTGGAATACCGAACGGATGTGTACTCTCTTGATACCTGCCTTGACAATCTTCTTGGCGATATCCTCGGTAATCATCTCGTTTGCACCGATGATGAGCTCACCGGTTTCGGGATGTGCGATTGCGTCTACGGTGTATCTGCCGTGGATACGGTCTGCGAGAGGCTCGATAACCTCAAATCCGCCGATCATATCGGTAGCCTCGACGATATCCTCAACCCACGCGCCCTTGGTAGCGCCGCAGTCGGTCTCACGGATGATGATTTCCTGAGATACGTCAACGAGTCGTCTCGTGAGGTAACCGGAGTCTGCTGTCTTAAGTGCGGTATCGGAAAGCGACTTACGCGCACCACGTGCGGCGATGAAGTAATCGAGGATGTTAAGACCTTCACGGAAGTTCGACTTAATCGGAATTTCCATCGTCTTACCGGAGGTTGCGAACATAAGTCCGCGCATACCTGCAAGCTGACGGATCTGAGTCATACTGCCTCGTGCACCGGAGTCGGACATCATCTTGATCGGGTTGTAACGGTCGAAGTTCTTCTGAAGTGCTGCGACAACGTCCTTGGTGGTGCTTTCCCACAGCTTGATGATGTTGTCGTAACGTTCCTTGTCGTCAAGTTCACCGTCACGGTAGTATTCCCAGATTTCCTCAACCTTCTTCTCGGCTTCGGAAATGAGGCTGTACTTCTCCGGCGGAACGGTCATGTCCGCGATGGAGATGGAGATGGAGCTTCTGGTGGAGTACTTATAACCGGTCGCCTTGATTGCGTCAAGCATCGTAGCGGTTACGTCGAAGCCGTGTACCTTGATGCAGCGGTCGATGATCTTCTTGAGGTCGCCGGAAGCGGTGACGGAGTTGATCTCGAGGTCGAGAATCTTGTCGGGGTCGCTTCTGTCAACGTAGCCGAGGTCCTGAGGAATGTTGGCGTTGAAGATGAGACGTCCGAGAGTTGCGTCGATGATTCTCGTAACGGTCTCACCGTTTATTTCTTTGGTTACTCTTACCTTGATGGGAGCGTGCAGACCGAGGTCGCCGTTCTGGTAAGCCATGACTGCCTCGTTGTAGTCACGGTAGTACTTGCCTTCACCGGGCTCGCCTGCCTTGTCGATGGTCAGATAGTAGGAGCCGAGCACCATGTCCTGAGAAGGAACGGTGATAGCGCCTCCGTCCACGGGCTTCAGGAGGTTGTTGGCGGAGAGCATAAGGAAACGTGCCTCTGCCTGTGCCTCTGCGGAAAGCGGTACGTGTACGGGCATCTGGTCGCCGTCGAAGTCGGCGTTGAACGCCTTACATACGAGCGGATGAAGCTTTATTGCCTTACCTTCAACGAGCACGGGCTCGAACGCCTGAATGGACAAACGGTGAAGCGTAGGTGCACGGTTGAGGAGGACGGGATGTTCCTTGATTACGTTCTCGAGAGCGTCCCAAACTACGGGGTCTACCTTCTCGACGAGTTTCTTTGCCTTCTTGATGTTGTCGGCCTTCTGAGTCTCAACGAGGCGCTTCATTACGAAGGGCTTGAAGAGCTCGAGTGCCATTTCCTTAGGAAGACCGCACTGATAAATCTTAAGGCTCGGTCCTACGACGATAACGGAACGGCCGGAATAGTCGACACGCTTACCGAGCAGGTTCTGACGGAAACGTCCCTGCTTACCGCGGAGCATCTCGGAGAGAGACTTGAGCGGACGGTTGGACGGTCCGGTTACGGGCTTGCCGCGGCGGCCGTTATCGATGAGGGCGTCTACTGCTTCCTGAAGCATACGCTTCTCGTTGCGGATAATGATATCCGGCGCACGGAGTTCAAGCATACGCTTCAGTCTGTTGTTTCTGTTTATTACACGTCTGTAAAGGTCGTTGAGGTCGGACGTTGCGAATCTGCCGCCGTCGAGCTGTACCATAGGACGGATATCAGGCGGAATTACCGGAATAACATCCATGATCATCCATTCAGGACGGTTTCCCGAGATCCTGAGTGCCTCTATTACCTCAAGACGTCTTACGATCTTGACCTTAGTCTGTCCGCTTGCAGTCTTGAGCTTTTCACGAAGATCTGCGGATTCTGCGTCGAGATCGATCTCGCACAGGAGGCTGCGGATAGCTTCGGCACCCATTCCTGCCTTGAAAGCATCACCGTACTTAT
>JAZUGD010000078.1:0-5125 GCA_045641025.1 Eubacteriales bacterium | reverse complement strand
CTCCCCGCGTTCAGCTTCACCAAGGCCGATTGGAGCGGTGTGACCAGCTCTTATCTGCTGACCATTTTCGTCGCCTATGCGCCGGTTGCTTTCGTTGTCTTTGCCGAGCATTTGGCTGACCACAAGAACCTTTCCTCCATCATCGAGCACGAGCTGCTTGAGGATCCCGGTCTGCACCGTACCCTCCTCGGTGACGGTGTCGGCTCCATGGCAGGTGCATTCTTCGGCGGCTGCCCGAACACCACCTACGGCGAGTCCGTTGCATGCGTGGCTATCACCCGCAACGCTTCCGTCGTTTCCATCCTCGGTGCCGCTGTCGGTGCTATCCTGATTTCCTTCCTTTCTCCCTTCGTTGCATTCGTTGACTCCATTCCCTCCTGCGTAATGGGCGGCGTCTGCATGGCACTTTACGGATTCATCGCAGTATCCGGTCTTAAGATGATCAAAGAGGTTGACCTCGGCGCGAACAAGAATCTGTTCGTCGTATCCGTTATCCTCATCGCCGGCATCGGCGGTCTGACCCTCACCTTCGGTCAGGTTACCATCACCGGTATCGCTACCGCTCTTATCCTCGGTATCCTTGCAAACGTAATGCTTGCAAAGAGCAAGGACGAAGAGTAAGAACAATTCAGGTCTTTAACAAAACAGCGGTAAAAGCCACAACGCTTTTACCGCTGTTTTTGTTTACTTGCAAAACGAAAACGGCGGGGGGGTACCCCGCCGTTTGACGTTTCATTATTTCCCGCACCTGTTGAATGGATGTGCAGGGAACCCGGGAGCCTGTCGGCTCCCGGGTATTTTTACTGATGTGACGGTTTTTGCGGCGTCATTTACATAACGCCGCGGGTGCCGCCGCTATGCGAACGTCACCCTATGCCATGCCGTTTATGCTTACGGCATTATGCCGCAAGCGGGGAAATACGTCAGCGATTGCCGACTAACATCTTAAGCACTTCCACACAGTCTTTTACGTTAACAACACCGTTAAAGTCAGCGTCGGCACCGAGTTCAACGTCAACACCGTCCCATTTGGCTTCGTACTTGAGGATACGTACGGCATCCGCAACGTTCAAAAGGGTGTTTCCGTCTGCATCACCGTTGAAATACTCGGTATTAACGATTCCTTCATCGGTGTTGATCTCGGCGATTATCTCATAACCATAAGTCCATTTGCCGTGACCTATGCTCTGCCTGTAATCGCACATATCAACCAGGTTTTTACCGTGCTTTAATTCAGCCTGTACATAGTCAAAAACACCTTCGTATGCGTCGTGCCAGTTTCCGTCGGTCTTTTCGTTCCACTCTTCTGCAGCCGCATATAAAGCTTCATTTTCTTCATCGGTACGCTCTTCATCAGGCAAATTGTGAAGTCCACCCAAATTATCTCTGCGATCAAGAGAATGAAGAATGGTTTTAAAATCAACATACTTATAGTCTTCAAGATATTCAAGTGCGGCTATCACGGACTCATAGCTCTTATCTTTAAGAGTAATATACGCATCATAACAGCTACCGTTTTTAAGACTTACGAGATTTTCGACCTTTTCAATTTCAAGACCGGGGAAATCGTTTATAGAAATCATCTTATCGAACGGTACTTTGTCTCCGAATTCCACCAATATTCTTCCGGTGAATTCATCACCGGTAGACTTGACAGAGCGTCTGCCCTGTTCCGCAAACTCACCGTAGACAAGCCCTTCCCAACACGGTTCACCGTGGCCGAAAGAGAGTGCGAAAGTTGTCATGCAAAACGCCGACACAAGAATACATGCACACAAAGCAACAGAGAGGATTTTTTTCATAATGTTTTCTCCTTTCATAGAATCAAATTCAAATTATTACACACGGCATATGGTTTGCATTTGCATAAACGTATGCATCGGAATTCAGATGGCAATGCATTGTGATATTTCTTGCAAGAGGCCAAAACACCATATCGTCAAAATAAACGGTATCACCCAACACCGTCACATCAGTCAAATTAAAATTCATAAGCACACGCATATATCGACCCCCTTTGTTTTTGCGCATATCGCTTTGTTAATACCATATTACAGACGATGCAGATGAAAATCAATAAATCAGGGGTATTGTTGTAATTAACTGCGGTAATTTGAATTATTCCTGCAAATTACCCCACAAAATTACAATTTACCCCACATCATAACACAACGTAAACCCCAATAGTATAATCAAATCGCACAGCCGCAATTCACCGAGTTCCGCATTATACGGTATTTGACAAAAGCATAAATCGGTGTTAACATAGACGCAGAACATAATGCAAAAAGGGGGTAATTATCATAAACATAGTCTTATGCGACGATGACAAAGCGTTTCTCAAAAAAGCCGTAAAGATGATAGACGATATTTACGCCGACAGACACGTGGGATACGAGATTCACGCATTCGGCAATGCGGAGGCTTTTCTGCGGTATGCAAGTGAAAACGCTCCCGATATACTGCTTCTTGATATTTACATGCCCGGGACAGACGGATTCGCGCTTGCCGAAGAATGCAACAAAAGATTCCCGGACGCACTTCTCATTTTCGTTTCGGAATGTGAAAGCAGAGTATATCAGTCTTTCCGTTTCAGTCCTTTTCGCTTTGTAAGAAAATCGGAGCTTGCCGGAGACCTCGGCGAGGCGCTTAACAGTGCCGCCGAGCGTTATTTTCTTAAATACACGACGGTACCTCTGCCCGGGACGAACATCAACAATCAGCCGCCCGTGGCGGGGATTATATACTGCACGAAAGAAAAAGAAGGCAACTATATGCAGATAGTAAGCACCGACGGCACCGCCCGCGTACGGATAACAATGAAAGAGATGGCTCCCATGCTTCAGCCGTACGGCTTTATCACCGTAAATTCGGGGACAATTATCAACCCGAAATACATAAAAGAAATAAAAGGCGACTGTGTGACGGTCATAAACGGAACCGAGTTTCCCATAGCAAGAGACCGCCGCATAAACGTCAAGAAGGAATATATGAGATATCTGAGAGGTACGTGATTATGTTTCCCGTAATATTCGAATATTCGGTCAATCTCTTCGATGCAATTCTCGGTACGTTTTTCGTAATGTTTTTTTGCGGCGGCAGAATAAAGGACAATTATTGGTGGGTACCGTGCACCCTGCTCTGCTTCGCGGTATCGGACGTTTATCTTTATATTTCCGACTTTGCAGCCTCGCAGTCCATCATCATTCTCGGAATACTGCTTGCATACGCCTTTCTCTCCGGAAACGGCTCAACCGTCAAGAAAATTGTGTCTCCCATTATTTTCGAGCTTACCTTCATCATAAACAGCACGGTTATGTCGTTCGTTTTCTCTCGGATATTTTCTTCCGATTTGGCAACGCTTTTCGGTGAGGCGAGTGTGGCAAGATATCTTTTCGTCATAAGCTCAAAGGTCACGCTTATCATACTGCTTCTCGTGATACTGCGTTTCGTTGCCCTGAAGGACGGTGTTTCCGCCGCCGATATCGCGGTCTTTCTCTCAGCATCGTTTTCGACCGTGCTTATCATTTATACGTTCATGCGGCTTGCACTGAGTTATGACGTATCAAGGCATTTCCTTCTCATCATTCTATCGGTCGCGGCACTCGCGCTTGTAAACACATTCTCAATAATCATGCTTATCCGTGCCTCGAGAAACGCCGAGATAAAGGCGGAGCTTTCTCTTATGCGCAACAAAGCCGAATCGGAAAAGAAATACTATGAAGAGAGCGGCAGAGTATATGAGGAAACGTGCAGAATGCGCCACGATATGAAATACCGACTTTCCGCACTGAGGGGATTGATAGACGAGGGAGATACGGATAAGATAAACAAATTTTTCGAAGAATCAGAGTCCCTGACGGAAAAAAGAAGCACGTACGTTGTTACAAACAACCGCATGCTCGACTACATAATCAACACGAAGATTTCCGCGAATCCGGATATCGAATTCATAGTTACGGGCGAATGCCGCTCGCTTGCATACATTGACGATTTGAACATAGCGGTGCTTTTCGGCAACATGCTCGACAATGCGCTCGAGGCTTGTGCGGCAAACGGCGAGAAGCTGATTTCGATCAGCTTTAAAGCCACAAACGGTTACCAGACGGTGATTTGCAAGAACCCGATACGCACGTCCGTGCTCAAAACGAACAAAAATTTCAAGAGCACCAAAAAAGGCAAGGGAATGCACGGTTACGGCATCAAAAGCATGAGGATGATAACGGACAAATATGATGGATTCCTCGATTTTTACGAGGAAGGTCACTTCTTCTGCGTGCAGGTAGTGCTCCCGTTGAAGTAAAGCTTTGTATTGACTTTTTGCTCCGATATGGTATAATAAATGCAGCTATGATTCGTCTGCTGATTGAATCAAGCCGCAGAAATGCTCTTGCAATCATTCATTTTTACTTGTGGTATAACGTTGTCACATCCGAACGTGAGGTATATACATGAAAAAACTTATAATATTCCTGCTTTGCGCTTCCCTTCTCGCATCGTTTGCCGGATGCGCGGCAAACGGCGGCGACTCTGCGGAGACTACCGCCGCGACAACCGAGAACGAATTTGAAAAATACGACATAAGAGCGTACGGCTCACTTGACGAGCTGAACGCCGTGCTCGGTACGGATATCGTCCGTCCCGATTCGATGAATCCGTCGAGCGAACAGTTTAATACGATGAACATCGACGGTGTTCTCGTTGCACAGTGCGAATTCGTAATTGCCGAGGGAAGCTACATAATCCGCGCCGCAAAGTCTCAGGCACATATCAGCGGCTATCACTACGGTGACGACCTTATTGAAGCCACGGTTACCGACGGCACCGACGTTCCGCCCACGGTTATAAGCGAGGCGGGCGGCGTATGGGCACGCTGGTTTGAGGGAGACGTACAGTACCTCATGTACACCGCAAACGGATTCGAAGAAATTTTCAATACTCTGTACGAAATCGAAAAATAAAACAGAATACAGCATATTTTACCGCCGAAGGCAGATGCCTTCGGCGGTTTTTTGTTTTCAATGCTCGTTTCCCGAAAAAGTATGGAACTTTCCATACCTATCGCGCAGACCCCATTGACTATGGAAGCCGGGTGCGGTATAATCGCCTCAACGTACAAATGTTC
>JAZUGD010000077.1:0-2803 GCA_045641025.1 Eubacteriales bacterium | reverse complement strand
AGTTTTCAGCATTCAGCATTCAGAGGTTGTATTTTTTGTCTGTAAGCTTACTTTAAGCAAACGCAAACCCAAGCCTTCCCTTGATTTCCTTTCGCGTGGCGAAAGGGGTCAGGTGGCATCCGAGCGTAGCGGTGGATGACGGATGAGTAGTTGATACAAGCAAATCTATAGACGGTTAGTTAGTCTGTACATTACTACTCATCCGTCTTTTGCTCGGTAAACCTCGCAAAATCCACCTGACCCCTAACGCTTGCGTTAGGAAATCATGGGAAGGCTTTATTGCGAACCGTTTATTATGTTGACAGACATATCATTTGCCCAATTCCGCAATTCCGTGGTTGTTCGGCTTCGCCTAAACCCTTCGAGTTTGCCAAAGGCAAACATCTCCATTCCGAATTCCGCATTCCGAATTCCGCATTACTACAAATTCCGATTTGTCTGATAAAACAAACCCGCCGGAGAGGTTTTGTTCTTCGGCGGGTGTTTTGTTACGTGCGGTGTTTATTTGCGCGCGCGCTTGATTTCGGCGATTTTCAGCGCCGCTTCCTTATCTATTACGGAAATTCCGTTTTCCTCGGCAATCTGCGCGACCTCCAGAAGTGCCGCTTTCATGAACGGACGCGGGATTTTTACGTACATCTCGCAGGCTTCCTTGGTGAACGTTACCTTGGTGTCAAGTCTTTCGGCACAGTACATTACGCTCTCAACGGAGTCCGAATTGCTTGCCGCAATCGGCTCGGACGTCGGGAAGATGCCTCTGAACTTCTTGTACCAGAAGTTCTTGCTGTCGTGGTAACCGTAATCGACGGGAACTGCGGGGAACGATGACTTTTTCAATCCCTTTTTGAGGTTATCGGCGTATTTTTCCTCCATAAGGATTTTGTCAATTTTCAGGATGAAATGACAGCCGAACTTTGAGGTGATACCGTTGAAATTGTTGTACGGCGGCTCGACGCCATCAAGCTCACCGATATGCTCCTTTGATTTATACCCGTCCTCAAGCCATTCGTCCCACGTACATTCGATGACCTGATACGCGTCCTTGATGATGAGCGGGCGCTCACCCTCTGCTTCGCCTTTGACAAGCTCGAACGTGCAGTCCTTCATCTTTTCCGCGGGAGTTTTGCCCGGGAAGCCGAGGCGCACGAGTTCCCTGAAGGATTTTTTGTCGTCCTTGATAAAGCTCAGCGCGCATTTTCCGTTTCGGAGCAGGTTCTGCGCCGTGTTCGAGGAATTGCGGCACTCGAGTATCATTGCGTAATAGTCTTTTCCCGCAATATAATAGGGAAAAACAAGGGAGTAACTGCCGATTGTGGTCGTACCGTCCTCACACAGAGTGGAGACGCCGACCGTGGGCATCGGGAAGAACAGATTGTTCTGATAGAAATTGTCGACTACTTTTAAGCTTTTGAATGACATGATGTTTCTCCTTAAAGTGATAAACAAATTATACAGTATTTTGCCGCAAAAGTCAATTTCGACCAAAAAGAAAAAGCCGCACGTGCGGCTCTTTCTTTTATGTAAAACGGGTTTTATTTTTGTGTTCTCCAAACGGCTTTTACTATTTCACGGTGCTCTCCCTGATAGTCTCCCGCGCCGCAGTAAAGCTTTTCAAAACCGCATTTCTCCATCACTCTGAGCGAAGCGGCGTTTTCCTTCAGGCATATCCCGTATATTTCGGTGAGCGCTTTCTTTTCGGCGATTACGGGCAAAAAGGCGGAGAGCGCCTCCGAGGCGTAGCCTTTTCCCGTATGTTTTTTTGCGATATGATAGCCTGCTTCCCAACCGCTGTCCGTCGGTACAAGCTGAACGTAGCCGATATTTTCACAATTCTTTTTCAGTACGGGATACACGAGAGGACCGTCGTCCGTTTCGTATTGACTTATAAGAAACGCAACGGTTTCCGCGGCTGCCTCTTCGGTTTCAAACACCTCGTCCGGAACGAATTCAGCGGTGTCCACGTCGAGTGAGTTCTCGTGAACTGTCTTTGCCATACCGGGCTCAAATTCCGTGATAAACAGTCTTTCGGTTTCTATAAACATTTCAGTAGTTTCTCTGCGTTCGTGCATAGGATTTTTTCTTTTTCGTCATCGGTGAGCGGCAGAGAGAGAAATGCGTCGAGAGCTTTTTTCTGCCCGTCCCACGGTGAGTCGGTGCCGAACAGGACTCTGTCGACGCCGAAGGCGCGTACCGTGCGTAAAAACTCTTCCGACGTGAGCATTTCGGTTTCCTCTTCGGTATATGCGTCGGGTGAGGTGGGCGTGAGACGCCCGAGGGAGAAGGACGTATCAATATAGACTCCGCTGTCAGCGAGGATTTCGCGGGACTCGTCCCAGCATCGCCAGCCGCCCATGTGTGCGAGCACGAGGGTGCCGCCGCCGACCTGACGAAGGGCTGACCGAACCATGCGCGGTGAGACGTGAGAGACTCCCGGGAAGCCTATATCGTACCCCGCGTGGGTCACGACGATAAGCCCGTTTTCCGCCGCGGAATCGAGAATGCGGAGATACCGCACGTCGTCGAAGTCGACTCCCTGATACACGGGGTGAAGCTTGATTCCACGAAGTCCCGCGCGGGCGATACGGCGCAGCTCGGGCGCGGGGTCGCCGTATTCGGGATGCATACAGCCGAAGAAAACGACGTCACCGTTCACGTTCTGCTCTATTGAGGAATCGTTGACCGATTCGACCTTCAGCGGGTTCGTTGCGACCTGCAGAACGACGGAGCGTCCGATTCCCGCCTCCTTCATCGAGGCGCGGAGCGCGGCGGGCGTACCGTTTGTGAAGTTTTCGGTCCCGGACGC
>JAZUGD010000076.1:0-6145 GCA_045641025.1 Eubacteriales bacterium | reverse complement strand
CCTCGACGGGGTCCTTCTTTGCCGCAACCATTGACGGAACGAGTCCGGCGATTACGGTGAGGAACATGCTTATTGCCACGAGGATTATCGCGTCAAGCGGCGGGAGCACCGCGTTAAGCTCCGTGAGGTTGGTAAGGTGATGGATTATCATATTTATAGGTATGCAGAGTGCCATCGATATGAGAATTCCGAGAAGTCCCGATACAAAGCCGACGATGACGGTCTCGGCGTTGAAAACGCTCGAGATATCGCGCTTCGAGGCACCGATTGCACGGAGAATACCGATTTCTCTCGTTCTTTCGAGAACGGAGATATACGTGATAACGCCTATCATTATCGACGATACGACAAGCGAAATGCTTACGAATGCTACGAGGAGATAAGAGACACCGCTGATTATATCGGTAACGGACGACATGAGAAGCGCTACGTAATCGGTATATGCGATTTTGTCCTCTTCTTTTGCGTTATCGTTGTATTCTTCGATTATATCGGCGATTTTGTCCTTATCGGAGAAGGTCTTTGAGAAAATGTTGATACTGTCGGGCTCCTCCTCGCTTGAGAAGCCTAAAAGCTCGATTACCTCTTCATAAGACGATTCGGAATAGATGGGCGGCATGAATTCGTCATACATCTTCTCAAACTGTCCGTCTGTCCATTCGGTCATGGCAAGCGCTCCGGCAAGCTGCTCGTCGCTGAGAGCGGCAAGCTTTGCAAGCACCTGCTCACCGTACTGTGCCGTTACCATTTCAGCCATTGCCTGACGGATGTTCGAGGTAAGCTCCTCGTCGCTCATTTGCGAGATATAGCCCTTGACGGTTTCTGCGTCGACTCCTGCGCTTTCGGCATAGGACTGTACCACCATTGCCTCAAGCTCCTCGCGCGACATACCGCCTATCTGAGCGTCGATTACGGAATCAACGTATCCGTCCTCGGGGAGCTGCATTATGAACTTATATACGTCTGCAAGCTCGCCTACGGAAAGCTTCTTCATATATTCTGAGAAGAGCTCCCGTTTCTCCGCGGCATCCGGGAGAACGGTATCGTCGGTCTTGAAAGGAAGACCGCAGAGCACGTCGGTTTCCGGGTCGTCGAGCTGCTTCTTCATCACGTCGCTGCTCATCGTTTTTTCGATGACGTACTTGGTGAGTTCTTCGGTATATCCGACGGCTCCGGTGAGCGGAAGTCCTTCGGCTCCCTCTGCGGGACGGATGATACCGACGATTTTAAGGTTTGTTCCTACGTCGTCGGATTTATAGAGATACTCGATACCTGCGTCGGTTTCGGTCATATCGGTGTAGCTGCCGGTATTCTCACTGTAGCTCCACGATTCGACGGGAAGTATCATCTTGTATTTCTTTGCGCAGACGTCTTCAAACGACCACTCGGTGGTACCCGCGTCCTCCATGACCTCGCCGGACATGGCCGCCTTCATCATTTCGGGAATTTTGGAGGAATCCTTGAAGCCGAGACCGTAAAGCATTACGTCGGAGATTTCGTTGCGTCTGTTTACTACGAGAACCATCTCGTCGTACGAATCCGGCCATTCGCCGTAGATTACCTCGTACTTTGAGGTTACGTCCTCGCTGACGGTTCCGTCGTCGTTCGTGAGCATTTCTTCAAACGCGCCGACGTTATTAAACATATTATATCTCGAACTCATGGCAGACGAAGCGTTTCCGCCCATCGCACTGCCCATCATTTCGGATATATCGGCTTTGACGATGCCCGACTCATCCTCGGTATAAATGGGCATCAGCAGATTGTACGTGTACTGTATTGCGGATGCGTACTCGGGAACTCTTTCGTCGGTATCGAGGAACTTCTTGAAGTCCTTGAGGTTATTTATATTGACGGACTCGGACGAGTTTACGGTGTTCAGCATATCGTACATTACGGTACTTGAATATATGCTGTTCTCGTCTCTTGCTTCACCCTCCTCGGCACGTCTCTGCTCCATGAGCTGGGCTATCATGCCGAGCGAGTCGTCGTTTTCGTGCATTATCGTTATCGGATACGACGAGAGCGTGTCCTCCTGCACCTGACTTATATAGGTATTGATACCGTTTGAAAGCGCGAGAATCAGCGCTATGCCGATAATACCTATCGAGCCTGCGAACGACGTCATGAACGTGCGGGCTTTTTTCGTCATCAGATTCTTAAGAGAAAGCGACAGCGCCGTCGTGAACTTCATGGACACACGCCCGGTTTTGTTCTTCTTGGGCGCGGCTTCGGTATCGGGCTCGTAAGGGTTCGAGTCGGACGTGAGAAGTCCGTCTTTTATTTTTATGATACGGGTTGCGTATTCCTCCGCAAGCTCGGGGTTATGCGTAACCATGATAACGAGACGGTCGCTCGCTATCTTGCGGATAAGCTCCATTACCTGAACGCTCGTTTCGGAGTCGAGTGCGCCGGTAGGCTCGTCCGCGAGAAGAATGTCGGGGTCGTTGATGAGAGCACGCGCTATTGCAACACGCTGCATCTGACCTCCGGACATCTGACTCGGCTTTTTGTTAAGCTGGTCGCCGAGCCCTACCTCCTCGAGTGCCGCAATTGCGCGGCGGCGTCTTTCCTTGCGTGATACGCCCGAAATGGTGAGCGCAAGCTCGACGTTTGCGAGGACGGTCTGGTGAGGTATGAGATTGTAAGACTGAAAGACGAAGCCTATCGAATGGTTACGGTAGCTGTCCCAGTCCTTACTCTTATATTTCTTCGTTGATACTCCGTTGATAACGAGATCACCGTCGGTATATTTGTCAAGACCGCCGATGATATTGAGAAGAGTCGTTTTACCGCAGCCGGAATGACCGAGGATTGCGACAAACTCGTTATCACGGAAAGCAGCGGTCACGCCCCTTAGGGCATGGACCGCTTCTCCGTTAAGATAATAGTCTTTTTTAATGTCAATAAGCTGAATCATTTTCTCTCCGTTAAAGCGTATGGTTTAATCGAACAGCGGAGTCGAGAAATATCTCTCCGCGGTGTCGGGAAGAACGGTGACCACGGTTTTACCGGGTCCGAGAACACGCGCAAGCTTAACGGCAGCCGCCACGTTGGTACCGCTGCTGATGCCGCACATAATTCCCTCAAGTGCCGCCAGATCCTTTGAGGTCTTGATTGCCTCTTCGTCACGGACGATACAGATATCGTCGTATATAGAAGTGTCTAGTATTGCGGGTATAACTCCGTCTCCGATACCCATCTGCACGTGAGTGCCTATGGAGCCGCCGGAGAGGATTGCCGCGTTTTCGGGCTCGACTGCCCATATTGTCATACCGGGGTTTGCCGCCTTGAGTGCCTGCCCGATTCCCGTTATCGTACCTCCGGTGCCTATGCCGGAGCAGAAACCGTCTATGGAACCGTTTACCTGCCCGAGAATTTCTTTTGCGGTCTGAGTGTACTGTATCTCGCTGTTGGCGGGATTTTCAAACTGCTGAGGCACGAAGACGTTCGGGTCTTCGTCGCGCATCTTAAGCGCGAGGCGGAGACATTCCTCGATGCAGAGACCTATATTGCCCTCATCCTTAACGAGAATGACCTCGGCACCGTAATGGCGCACGAGTAGACGTCTCTCCTCGCTGACGGAGTCGGGCATTATGATTTTTACCTTATAGCCGCGAACGGCACCGACAAGCGCAAGGCCGATACCCTGGTTGCCGCTCGTGGGCTCCACGATTACGGTATCGGGTCCGATAATGCCCTGCTCCTCCGCTTTTTTAATCATATTATAAGCGGTGCGCGTTTTAATGCTGCCGCCGATGTTGAGCCCCTCGAACTTAACGAGAATCTCGGCGCAGCCCGGCTCGGCTATACGATGAAGTCGGACCATGGGCGTATTGCCCATGGCCTCGAGAATATTATTACAAATCATTCAAATTCGATAGTACCGCACGGCTTCGGCGTGAGGTCGAAGAGGACACGGTTGATACCCTTTACTTCGGTGGTGATTCTGTTCGTGATGTGCTCGAGAAGCTCATAAGGAACTCTCTCAACGGTTGCGGTCATTGCGTCAACGGTATTGACTGCACGGATAATGCAAGCCCACTCGTAGCATCTCTGACCGTTTCTCGTACCTACGGACTTCATATCCGGTACTACGGTGAAGTACTGCCATACCTTGCCCTCAAGACCGTTCTTTGCGAATTCCTCACGCAGAATGGCATCGGACTCTCTGAGTGCTTCAAGACGGTCACGGGTGATTGCACCGGTGCATCTTACACCGAGTCCGGGACCCGGGAACGGCTGACGGTATACCATAACGTCGGGAAGGCCGAGAGCCTTACCTACGACTCTTACCTCGTCCTTGTAGAGGTACTTGATGGGCTCTACGAGCGAGAACTTAAGGTCGTCGGGAAGACCGCCGACGTTGTGATGTGCCTTTACCTTATCGTCGCTTTCGAGAATGTCGGGATAAATGGTACCCTGTGCAAGGAAGTCGATACCCTCGAGCTTTCTTGCTTCTTCCTCGAATACTCTGATGAATTCGGCACCGATGATTTTACGCTTCTTCTCGGGCCCCGCACCACCTGCGAGCTTATCGAGGATACGGTCGGTAGCATCCACGTAGATAAGGTTTGCGTTCATCTGACCGCGGAACACCTCGATAACCTTCTCGGGCTCGCCCTTGCGGAGGAGACCGTGGTTAACGTGTACGCATACGAGGTTCTGACCGATTGCCTTTATGAGAAGAGCGGCAACGACGGAGGAGTCAACTCCGCCGGAAAGTGCGAGAAGAACTTTTTTGTCGCCGACGGTTTTGCGGATGTCGGACACCTGTGCGTCAATAAACGCGTTTGCAAGCTCGGGAGTCGTAATTCTCTCGAGAGATTCGGGACGTACGTCTTTTGCCATGATTGTTCACCCTTTCCTTATATGCCTAATCAGTTTGTATAGTTATCGAAATAGCCCTGTACGAGAACGACGGGAGTTCCCTTGTCACCGGAGCCGGAGGTCAGGTCGCAGAGCGAACCGATAAGGTCGGTGAGCTGACGGGGAGTCGTACCCTGAGATGCCATGTTGCCCTTGAGGTCGCCGTCCTTCGCCTTGATGCTCTCGGAGATGGCAGCCTTGAGTGCGTCGCCGGAGAGATCCTTATAATCGTTATCGGCGAGGTACTTGAGCTTGAGCTCGTTGGGAGTACCGATAAGGCCGTCGGTGAATGCGGGAGATACTACCGGGTCAGCAAGCTCCCAGATTTTACCCTTGGGATCCTTGAAGGCGCCGTCGCCGTACACCATAACCTCGATGTTCTTGCCGGTAGCCTCGTGAAGTCTCTTCTGAATCTCGAATACGAGAGGACGTGCGTCTCTCGGGAAGAGCTTGATTTTATCCTCGGTGGATTTGTTGGAGCCGAGAAGACCGTAGTTCTCGTTGCAGCCGCTTCCGTTTACGGGAGCGTTCATTATATCGTCAAGACCGCAGACAACCTTTGCACCTGCCTCGCGTAGAATTCTCTTGGTGCGCGCTCTGGTGTGAATGTCGCAGTTGATGATGCAGTCTGCATAAGGAAGAATTGCCTTAGGCTGATTTGCGAAGATGATTTCAACCTCTGCGCCGCACTCGCGTACGAGGTCGCCGTAGTACTCTACGTAGTCTACGCCGGTGAACTCGTGCTTATTTACGCCGAAGAGTTCACGGTAACGCTCGAGAGTGAGCACGTCGGAATAGGGATTGACGCCTGCGGCGTCGATTTTATCAAGGCTTACGAGCTCGTTGCCCACCTCATCGGACGGGTAGCTGAGCATAAGAACTACCTTCTTCGCGCCTTTTGCTATACCGCGCAGACAAATAGCGAAACGGTTACGGGAAAGTATGGGGAAAATAACGCCGACGGTGCCGCCGCCGAGCTTTGCCTTAACGTCAGCCGCGATATCGTCTACGGTTGCGTAGTTACCCTGTGCACGGGCAACGATAGACTCAGTCATAGCGACGACATCACGATCGTTCAGTTCGAAATTTTCGATTTCAGCCGCTTCGAGAACGCTTGCGGTTACGATTTCGGCAAGGTCGTCGCCCTCTCTGATAATGGGGCAGCGGATACCTCTTGATACGGTACCTACTCTTCTTTCTCTGTCTGCCATTGTAATAATCCTCTTTATATTAAATTACGTTGTTCAGGGCGTTTTGAACTCCTCAAAACACACCA
>JAZUGD010000075.1:0-24870 GCA_045641025.1 Eubacteriales bacterium | reverse complement strand
ACCGTCAAGGAAGGCGACACCGTCAAGAGAGGCGACGAGATAGGTAAGACCGGCAACACCGGATTTACCAATCAGAAGGGCGCTCACATCGGCATGTCCGTGTGCGACGTATTCGTATGTCCTTACGCAACGTGGTCCGACGGTGAGTGGAGAGACGTTCCGCTCTATACGAAATAATATTTGATAAAACACCCCGCCGATTTTTCGGTGGGGTGTTTTTCAGCATTCGGCATTGAGCATTGAGCATTCAGTAATTGTGATTTGTGTTTTCCCGCACAACCGACGTTCTTATTTAAGGCATTGTAATTCAGATATACGTAAAGTCTGTGCACGAACATTAAGTCCCGACACTCAATGCTCAATGCTGAAAACTGAATGCTTTAAAAAACTCCGTCACCTTCCGGTGACGGAGTTTTCTTTTTATTTTATGCTCGTGAGCATTTCGCCGTAGGACGGATAAGGCCACATATCTGTGGGAGTTATCATCTCAAGCGCATCTGCGGCGGCGCGGACACGGTCCATCGCGGGGATTACGTTGTCCTTGTACGAGAGCGCTTGCTCCTCGGCATCGGCGATTTCCTTTGCCGTGCTTACTGCCGAATCAAGAACACCTACCGCACGGTACATTTCGCCCTCAAGTGCCGTAACCTGCTTAAGCGTTTCGGTTTCGTAATCGGAAAGCACGCCGGCATTTGTGTTGCGTGCAAGGTCTCCCGCAAAGCGGCTTGCGGCGGGAAGAATGTCGCGGCGCGCCATGTCTATCATGGTGAGAGCCTCGATGTTTACGAGCTTCGAGTAGTTCTGCAGGAGAATCTCAAGACGGGAGATAATCTCGGTCTCGGAGAATACGCCGTGGATTCCGAAAAGCTTGACGTTCTCGGGGTCTGCAAAGTGAGGCAGACACTCGGGAGTCGTCGGGTAATCGTGGAGTCCGCGCTTCTTTGCCTCGGTCTTCCACTCGTCGGAGTAGCCGTTGCCGTTGAAGATGATGCGCCCGTGCTCCTTAAATATTCTCTTAATGAGCGAATGGAGCGCTTCTTCAAAGTTCTCTGCCCCCTCAAGCTCGTCGGCGAACTGACGGAGCTCCTCCGCAACGGCGGTATTGAGCACGATGTTCGCGTTTGCGACGGATGCGGACGAGCCGAGCATACGGAACTCGAACTTGTTACCGGTGAACGCAAAAGGCGACGTTCTGTTTCTGTCGGTATTGTCGCGCGGGAACTTGGGGAGAGTATGTACGCCGACTCGCATAAGCTCTCTTTCGTGAGTGTCGTATGCGGTGTCGTTTACTATCGAATCGAGAATTGCGGTAAGCTCGTCACCGAGGAACATGGAGACGATGGCGGGCGGCGCCTCGGAGCCGCCGAGACGGTGGTCGTTGCCCGCGGACGCTACGCTGATGCGGAGCAGGTCCTGATAATCGTCGACTGCCTTGACGACTGCCGCAAGGAACATAAGGAACTGTGCGTTCTCGGAGGGCGTGTCACCGGGCTCGAGAAGGTTGGCTCCGTCGTCGGTGGTGAGAGACCAGTTGTTATGCTTACCGCTTCCGTTTACGCCTTCAAACGGCTTCTCGTGAAGCAGACAGACCATGCCGTGGCGGCGTGCGACCTTCTGCATCATTTCCATCGTTATCTGGTTGTGGTCAACGGCGATATTTACGGTTGAGAAAATGGGCGCGAGCTCGTGCTGAGCGGGCGCGGTCTCGTTATGCTCCGTCTTGGCGCATACGCCGAGCTTCCACAGCTCCTCGTCAAGCTCGGTCATGAACGCCTTGACTCTCGGCTTGATTGTGCCAAAGTAGTGGTCGTTCATTTCCTGACCCTTTGACGGACGCGCACCGAAAAGCGTTCTGCCCGTGTGGATGAGGTCGGGGCGTTTCTTATAAACCTCCTCGTCAACGAGGAAGTATTCCTGCTCGGGTCCCGCAGTTGCGCGGACGGTCTTTACGTCCTTACCGAAAAGCGCAAGAATACGCTTTGTCTGACGGTTGAGCGCCTCCATGGAACGTAGGAGCGGCGTCTTTTTGTCGAGCGCCTCGCCGCCGTAGGAGCAGAATGCCGTCGGAATGCAAAGCACGCCGTCCTTTATGAACGCGTACGAGGTGGCATCCCACGCGGTATAGCCTCTTGCCTCGAAGGTGGAGCGGAGTCCGCCGGAGGGGAAGCTCGACGCATCGGGCTCGCCCTGAAGCAGCTCCTTGCCCGAGAAGTCCATTATCATTCTGCCGCCCTTGGAGACGGAAATAAAGCAGTCGTGCTTCTCGGCGGTGTAGCCGGTCATCGGCTGGAACCAGTGAGTAAAGTGGGTCGCACCCTTCTCTATAGCCCAGTCCTTCATCGCGTCCGCAACGGCGTTTGCCGTCTCGCGGTCGAGGCTTCTGCCGTCCTTTACCGTACGGCTGATTTTTCTGTACGCTTCCTCGGTCAGTCTCTCGCGCATCGCGTCATCGTCGAATACGAGAGTTCCGAACAAATCGTTAACCTTGCCCATTTTTGTCCTCTTATTAATAATAGTAATAGTTAGCGGGTACGTTTTTCACGGTGAAATTTCCGAAAAACTCTTCGTTTTTCTCAACGTCCGGCTCTGCCGCGTCGATTTTGTCGCGGAAGAGCGCCGTCTTCACCTCTGTGTCGAAATTGCCGAAGAAGTCCGAATTGTCTGAGTCTTTATATGCGGCGGTGTCGAGCTTCAGCCGCTTCACGAAGAAGCCGCCCGTCTCGCCCGTCAGGTCGACGTACGTCCAGCCGTCCACGTCGAGCGAACGCGCCGCCTCGACTACGTCTATAAGATAATCGCTCTCCGTATCGGGGGAGAAATAATAGCCGCCCTTATATTCCGTGCTGTCGGAATACGGGTCGATGAGAGACGCGAAGTCCTCGCCGCTCTCAAGAGAATCGCGGACGGTGTTTATTCTGCCGTACGCGTCCTCAAGCTCGTCGGACGTGAGAGCGCGCATTTTGTACTTGCCGTCCTCGTCGGTCACGTAGTTACCGTCATCGTCAATGACGTACGTCTTTGAGGTGTTTACGTAAATCTGAAGGAATCGGACGTAGCTGTCGAGGTAGTACTGCTCTCTCTTTGAATCAGTGAGAGCATCGGGACCGCCGTCGGCGTAGATATATTCGAAATACGCCGCCGCCTGCTCCTCGAGCATGAACACGTCGGTAAGTATATCCGTATCTATACCGAACTCCTCAAGGTAGCCGTCGAGGGTATCGCGGTCTCCGCTTCCGAGCTCTTCTATCATACTGTTAACGTAGTCCGTGACGGTTTTCTTCTGCCCGTCGGTGAGGCTCTGCCCGGCGGCGCGGAAGTTTTCTGCCGAGACGAGCGTCTGCACGACGTTATCGTAAACGAGAGAGTTCAGCAGCTCCTCGCCCGTTTTGCCTCCGAAATCGCCCTTCCAGAATTCGTCGCTGTCGGTAATGTCGGAGTATTCGCTGAGGTAGCGCGCCTTGAAGGTCGATGCCAAAAAGCGGTAAACCGTTTCGCTGACGGAGGTCTCACCGTACGTGAGCGCCGCCGGTGAGGTATCGGTTTTTGCGCATCCGACTGCGGTAAGCAGAAGCACCGCCGCAAGAAGCGCCGATATGATTTTTCTCACTTATTTTTACGCCTTTCCCTGATTCTGCGCTTGATGCGGCGCAGGTCCGCGAGCATTTTGAACGTGTCGGAGACGACGTGCACCTTGCTTTCGCGGTGGTTGATGATTTTTACGGGAAGCTCGCCTATCGAGTATCCCTTGTCGATTGCGGTGAGCACGGCTTCGAGGTCGAACGCAAAGCCGTCCGTCTCGACGAGCGAGAACACGTCGCGGGCAACGTCTCCCTTAAACGATTTAAAGCCGCACTGCGAGTCGGAAAGCTTAAAGCCCGCCGCAATGCAGATTACCTTTATATAAATCTTCGACGCGAGCTTACGGATAAAGGTGTACCCCTCGTACCCCTCGCTTGAAAGATTGCGCGAGCCGATAACGACGTCCTTCACGTCGGAGTTTTTCTCCGGGTCAAAAAGTGCCGCCGCGGTACCTACGACGTCGGTGCCGTATGCAAGGTCGCAGTCGGTATAGATAACGACGTCACCCACGGTTTTGCCCACGGCATAGCGTACGGCAGAGCCCTTACCGCGGTTTTTTTCGTACCCGACTACCTTTACCTTATCGGTGCCGAGCTCGTCTATTGCCGCCTGTGCAAGCGCGGCGCAGTTGTCGGTGCTTCCGTCGTTTGAAAAAAGCACCTCGTAATCGTACCCGGTGTCACCGGAGAGCTTTTCCATCGCGGCGTACACCGTTTTCACGGTGCTCTCCACGATACTGCTCTCGTTATACATCGGGATACAGAGTGATATCTTCATAGTGATTCCTTATTTCTTATGGCAAACGTACACGCTACCTGAACGGTAACGGTCAGCTCATCGAGTGTTTTGAGTTTTTCTCTGCCCTCCGCGGGTGCGTTATGGCAGAACGGCGTCATGCCGAAGAGTGAGTCTATCATCTCGCGTCCGTCAAGCTTTACGGGGTATTCCACCTTCGCGTTTCCGCAAGCGGTAAACCCTTCGGGTACTGCGGCACCGCCGCCCGAGGGAACGGGAGTTTCGTAGAGCACCTCTCTCAGCTCGTGCAGGTGTTCCCCGCCCGCCGCGCAGATTATGAGAAGTCCGCCGGGGCGTACGGTACGGAGCGCCTCTTTTTCCGGCAGAGGTGCGAAAAGCGAGCAGAACACGTCAACCGACGCGTCTCTCACGGGAAGCGAGAAAATATTGCCCGCCGCAAAGAACGGATTCACGTCGCCCTCACCCATCTTGCCGTCGTGAAGCACGTAGCGTTTTGCCGCTGCCGCCGCGCCTTTTTTGGAGGCGTCAAAGCCGAGCGCCGTTACGGGCACGCCGAGAGTTTTCGATAACGTCGAGGCGATGTTTACGGTATGCCGTCCTTCTCCGCAGCCCGCGTCAAGGACGGTGAGAGTACCCCTCTCGCGTGCGGCCCCTCTCAGGAACGCTGCGGCAACCGACGCCGCCTCCGCGGGATAAAGATCGTACGCTCCGCTCCCGAGGAAAACCTCGCGGGCGTGAATCATTTCGGCACTGTCGCCCGTGCGGGCGTTGCGCGCGCTCCCGGGAGGAAGCAGATTCACGTACTGTTCTTTTGCTATATCAAAGCAATGACCGCTCTCGCAGAAGAGACTGCCGCCTCTTCTCTCAAGTCCGCTTCCGCACAGCGGACAGAGCACGTTTTCGGGAAGATAAAGTTCCATCAGCCGATAATCTGTACAAGCTTTGCCTGAAGCGAATATCTGCCCCACGATGCACCGTTGGTGCAGGTGGACATCGTTATCATTCTGTCCGCCGCACCGAAGGTTACGTCGCTGTGCCACTTTGAGTTTGCGTGCATTTCGTTTGCGAATGCGATGAAATCGTCGGTGGACATAAACTCGGTACGGAAGTACTGGTACTCGTAGTTGGTATCGTATACGGCGAAGGGCTTATACACGTACGCTCCGTCGAGCGTATAGATATATATGAGCGTGTTCTTGAAGAACTCCTCGTCCTTGTAGAACTTCTCCACGTCGTGGAACATGCCGCCGCCGACGAGGTTGTGACCGTACATTACGGTGTTGAAGTTACGGAGGATGGTCGCGTTATTGCGGTAATCGACGAATACCGAGCCGTTGACAAGACTCGAGCGGTCGGGCGCGTGGTCAAGGTAGTAGTCGTTATCGTAGCCCTTGACGAGCGGGTAGTTGATCGCCGTATTCTCAATGTATATCCAGCCGTAGAGGTCGGGGAAGTTGACGGAAAGCGACGTAAGCTTTGCTCTCATCTCGTCGATGCGCGCGTCGTGCACGGTTATTTCGGGCGTGTCTCCGGCGCTGATTCTGTCCTTCATGCAAAGAACGACGTTCGCCGGGGTCATCCCCTGAAGTCTCTTCACACCGCCGCCGTCGTCACCGTCGACGAGTATGTTCTCCCAATCCTCGGCGAGCTTGTCGTAGAAATCGTCACCCGATTTCTGTCCGACTATATCGTATATAAGAAAGGCGGCGCAGCCGATGACGACGCAGATAAGAAACACGAGTATTACGGTTCTTACAATCTCAGCCGGTGTTTTCTTGGTTTTCGGTCCTTTGTTTTTCACGTCTATATCCTCCGGAAGCATTGTATCAAGTGAAGCCTCAAACGGGTCGTCCGCACGGTGTTGTCCCGGTACGAAATCGAAATCGTCCTCCCCGCGGAGAACGGGCTCATCCTCGGGCTTTACGTAAGAAATAAGCTTTTTTGTGACCGGCTTCAACTTTTCTTTCAGTTTGCCCGGCAGCCCGCGAAGCGCGTCAAGCTTTTCTTTCACCTTAATACACCTCCTTTTTGCATCTTCATTATACCCGAACGGTGCTTCGGGTTTGTAAGTAAAAGTTAAACGATTTGTAATTTTGTATTGCGCGAACGTAAATTTTCATCGCATAAAACGGCACGCTTTGCCGTATTTGTCAGCCTTCGACGTCAATGACGCGCAGAAAGCCTCCAAACGCGGGTGCGGCAACGTATTCTTTAATCTCCGGCACTATCGGGTACTCTTCAGCCCCTCCGGTATATTCGCCGTCCCACGAGGCGCGCCACGCCTCGGCGCGGGCCTTTGTCTCGCCCACGGCGATTCCGCGGTCAAGGAACACGTCGCAGAAGCGTTTCTTTTCAAGATCGCCTTCCTTTTCGGCAATTTCCCAGTTGCGCTCCGCTCTCTCGGCGATGCACTCGAGAATAGACGCGCGCGTCTCTTTCTCGTCCTCGGACGCAACTAAATGAACGTGGCCCGAAAATACTCCCGCAATCTTCGGCGCGTTATCGCACAGAAGCTTTATAAGGCGGTAGTTTTCGCTCTTCTGACCTCTGTCACCGAGCATCCAGCCGTACCCGCGGAACGAGCGGATATCAGCCGCCACGCTCTCCGACAGTATCGGCACGTGGAGACACACGATTATCTGTCTGTCGCGGCGGAGCAGCTCCTCGAGCCGTCTGCACTGCGACGCGCTGACCACGGTGAACCCGTCGTCGAGCGTGATGACGTCGTACTTACCCATGTCGCGCACCGTGATGCCGCCGAAGGTGCGTCTGCCGTAAACTCTGCCGCGAAGCTCGTCAAGCTCGTCCGTTTTTACGGTAAGGTGGTCACGGTTGCCGGGAGCTATTACGGTACGTGCGCCGAGCTTGCCCTTGTAGGAGATACACGAGCGCAGTATCGGCTCGGTCTGCAGATCGGCAATGTCGCCGCTCAGCATAACGAGGTCGGGCGACAGCTCGCGTACGCGTGCGGCTACCGCCTCAAGCGCGTCACACGGCTCGACCCGTGTCTCGCCGCCGTCATAATACAGCCCGCCCTGCCAGCGGAGAAAAGAAATTCTCTTCTCTATCTGCGCTCTCTCCTCGTCCGTTGCCGTCGGGGATGCGGTGCATATGTGGCAGTCACTTATATGTACGAGTCTCTGCGGTTTTGTGACTCCTCTTATTTTAAGTTTTACCCTCGATTCGGTAAGAGTAACCGTACCGAGGCGGGTTTTCATTTTATATTCCGTAAGCATCAGGTAAGAGGAAGTCCCCGTTTCGTAAGATGATCCGTTTTATTGATGTAGTAGAACCGGGGCACGGTATAGCCGAGGTCGGAGTTGTTGAGGTTGACCCACGCGATACCCGTCTGATACATGAAGAACGAATGCCATGCCGTCAGCTCGGGAAGCTGGAGCAGGAAGCCCGCAAGAAGCAGGAACGAGCCTGCGTGACAGTAGAGCGCGACGTTTTTCTCGCTCGGCTCGATTATCTTGAAGCGGTGCCCCTCGAGCTTGTAGCCGAGACGAAGCATAAAGTCCTCAGCTCCCTCGCGCAGGGTCTGTACCATTTCTATCGCTTTTTCTTTTTCGGTAAACGCGGGATGGTCGTACCATCTGTCGCCAAGCGCTTCCATTTCGGGTGAGCGGAGAATTGCGGGGTCCATGGATACTCCGTGCGTGACGTGACCGTGGCCGTTGTCGCAGTAATATTCGACCTCGTGAGCCCACGGCTCGACGTTGACGGGAAGCCCGAGCTTATTTGCCAGATGAGCCGCCGTCTCCTGCGCTCTGCCGTACGACGAGGCGTATATCTCGTCAATACCGAGAGAGAGCATATCCTCGGCGCATGCCTCGGCCTGTTTATGACCGAGCTCGGTCAGCACGTCCCTTGAATAATCGGGATTTCCGTGACGCACGATGTAGAGATTCATATATTACTCCTATGGTACAGTTCTTTAATATAATAGTATATCACAAAACGTTCAAATCCGCAATATTTGCGGAGGCAAAAATGCAAAAAAACAACCTCGCAAAGCGAGGTTGTTTTTGGTTTTGTTTTAGCCGGTGATACCGGAACGCTCGATACCCTGAACGATATACTTCTGACCGAAGAGGTAGAGTATAATCAGAGGTATCATAATCATAAGACCCGCGGTGTTCTTGATTGCGGACTCGTAAAGCGCCTGACCCGCGAAGTTCGTGTCGAGCGACTTCGGAATCTTGATAACGCTGCTCATGAGAGTAGGTCCGTTGGATGCGAAGAACAGGTCGGTGTAGAAGTTATCCATCCACTGCCAGCAGAATGCGAACATGAATACGGTAATAAGCATCGAGCCGGAAAGAGGAAGAATAATCTGGAAGAACGTTCTGAGAGTGCCGGAGCCGTCGATATATGCGGACTCTTCAAGCTCGTCGGGTACGCCCTTGAAGAACTGTCTCAGCATGAAGATGTAAAGACCGTTCTTGAACGCGAGTCCCGTTGCGGACATGAGCCACAGCGGCCAGTAGGTGTTGAGGAGGTTAATGTACGGCTCCTCTACCATCTGCGGGGCTATCCAGTTAAGTGCCTGAGGTATCCACAGAGGATTGAAGTAGTGGAACTGCATGTACATTGAGAACTGTACGGTTGCGTGAGGCACTACCATCGTGAGGATAACGAGAGCGAACATAACGGAGCTGCCCTTGAACTTGAACTTGGCAAAACCGTAAGCGATAAGGCTGCAGACGAGGGTCTGGAGGATAGCGCAGCTTCCGGCAAGGATAAGCGTGTTGCCTACCGCGAGGAAGTAGCTGTTATCGGTGATTATCGCCTTATAGGTTGCAAGAGTCGGATACTTGGGGAGAAGCTGGACGGTAACGTCTACGAAGTCCTCGGCGCTCATGAACGAAGAAGTAATCTTCGCAAAGAACGGGAAGAGGATGACGTATGAGATACCGATGAGGAAGAGGAGACGGAAAATGTACCACAGTACGTTTCCGACGAATGCGGAGCTTATGTATTTGCCGCGCAGACGTTCAAGGAGAGGAGTACGCTCGAACTCGACCTTAATCTTGTTCTTCGTTTCCTTCTTGATTTTCGGGGCGTTAGCCGTAGGATCGTAATTCATATGTCTGCCCCCTTTCTCAGCTGTCTCTGCGCTGATAGAACGTGAAGATACGCATTACTGCAGCAACTACCGCAACTATCAGGATTACGAACAGGAAATACATCCATGACATTGCCGAACTGACAACCTGACCGGTCGTGTCTCTGTTGTAAATACCGTTTATGTAGCTCATTACGCCGTTTGACTCGGCAGTGAACGAGTCGATTATCGTATAAACGGAGTTTACGAGAATCATCGGGCTTATCATGGGAAGCGTTATCTTCCAGAAGGTTTCCCATGCGGACGCACCGTCTATCGAGCAGGACTCGTAGATGGCGGGAGAGATGGACTGAAGACCGGCAAGGAAGATAAGCATCTGTACACCGCAGCGGTTGACGATATCGTAAATGTTGTTTACGAGCTTGGCTACGAATTCAACGATTTCGGTACCGACTACCATTCCGGAGAACAGTTTTTCGATGTCGACCGCGGATACGATTTCGGCAACCTGGTTTTGTCCTGAGCCGTCGTCAATACCCTGCGTCGGGTCCATCGTGTTGTTGAGGCCGGACGTTGCGTCGATCGATGCAATCAGACCGGTCGACAGGATGACCGGGATAAAGAAGATTGCACGGAACGCTGCTCTGCCCGCCATTTTCTGGTTAAGGATGATAGCCACAAACAGCGAGAATATGACTATCGCGGGAATCTCGAGGACGAAGGTTCCGACACCTCCGAGAAGGGTCTGGAGGAACGCGGGGTCGTCGAGAAGGGCGGCCTTGTAGTTATCAAAGCCTACCCAATGGAGAACGTAACCGCCGGAGCGGAGGTTCTCCATCGTGTGGAAGCTGAGCTTAATCGAGTCGAAGATAATCGGGAGGTAAATAAGAAGGAAACCTATCACGAAGGGGAGGATGAACAGCCAGCCGGATATTGCTCTTCTCGTTTCGAGAGTCATCGGCTTTTTGTTCTTGCGCGTGTTGCTTACTTTTATGCTCGCGCCGCCCGTGGTTGAACCTATTTTACCTTTATTGGCATTTTTTATGAATTCATCCATTGATTAAGTTCCCCCCTTTCATGCGTTCTTGTCAAGACGTACGAAGTAAAGTGCCGGAACGGTAACTTCTTCGCCGTCAACTTCTGCGGTAACGTCGAACGAGTTGTAGTTGAGTATGAACTCGGCGCCGTTGTCGTATGCTACCTTTACTACGGTACCGGTTACGGTATCGTACTTGGCAGCGAGTCTCTGCTCATCGGTGAGGATGACGTCGACCTTCTTGCCGCCCTCTTCCTCAGTTTCTTCCTCTTCTTCGTCGTCGCTGACGTCAATCTTCTTGCCGGTCTCGCCGCGGAGCTTCTGAAGAGCTGCGATGCGGTCTGCCTCGGCCTTGGCTGCTGCCTTGTCCTCGGCAATCTTAGCAAGAACCTCGGCGTCTGCCGCAAGCTCTGCTTCGCTTGCTACACGCTTGGCTGCGATGAACTCGTGCTCGTCGATGAGAGAGGTCTGGCAATCCTTGAGTGCGTCGTTGAGAATCTTGTAATACTTGATTGCGTCTGCCTTCCAGGTGTCGTAGCCGACGGAGAAGTAATCACAGAATTCTTCGGATTCCTTAAGCATTTCGGTGTTGCGGTAGGACATTATGAAGTAAAGTCCGGAACCGTTTTCGATTGCTCTCAGTAGTGCGGTTTCGATATCGCCTTCCATGTTGAATGCGGTACCTGCCGTACGGATGTAACCGTGGAGTGCCATTCCGATGAAGGGAACGGATTCGCTCGCCTTCATGTACTTGGAGCTCTCGGTTGCCATGTTGAGGATATGATCAACGTAGGGGAACGTGAATGCGTTACCGCCGTCAATCATTACGTCGTAGCTCTGAGACAGAGTGTCGAGGAACGCGGTGGTGAAGTTCTTCGCGTCCTCACGGTTGTAAGGCTCCTTCTGGTCAAAGTCGGAGTTGAGGTCCGTACCGAGCGTAGCAACGGAAATTCCGGTGGGCTCGAACTTTGCGTAGGTGTCCTTCATGCCGTCGTAGAACTGAGCGAATACGGAGGGAGAAAGTGCGAGCGCGAAGTCGTTCTCAAATTCCTGAGTTGCTGCGTCGTAGTATCTCTTACTCGTGTATCTGTTATCGATGGTACGAACGGCGTGTTTCTTGAGGTTCAGTCCGTCAAAGGTCTGACGGTCGTTGATGTAGGTGAAGTCGAAGTCCGGGTATACTCCGAAGCCCTTCTCCTTCGAGTACTTGATGAGGTCGGCAAAGCCTTCGGCGCCGCCGAGAACCTCTACCCACTTGAGCTTCGTGGGAACGGTTGCCTTAAGACCGCCGTTCGAGAAGCCGCGGAGACGGAAGTTGACGTTGTTTACGCCCTCAGCTGCGAATTCATCGTACATGGTCTTAACGTCCTCAAACGTGGTAAGAGGAGTATCGACCTCAACCGGTACGGTGAGGAATCTGTCTGCGGTCTTGAGAGAACCGAAGGACTCGATGTAAAGCGGAATATCGCTTTCAACGTCATCCTTGGTGAGTCTCGTAAGCTTGCCGTTTTCCTCAAGGTAATCGCGGTATGCCTTTGCCATTCCGACGTAGGATGCCTCGTAGTATTCGTCAAGGCCCGCAGCCTCGGCTGCTTCCTCGTTGGTGAGCATCAGGTACTTGATACGGTAGCTTCCGTTGTACTTACGTGACGAGGTTACGGTCCAGGTTGCATCCCTGCCTACTGCTACGGAGTCTGCAAGGTTGTAGCTGTCGTACGGTCTCGGGCAGAAGCTCGGATATACCGTGTTGAAGATATGAGTCGAACCGCCGTGGCTGGACATAAGCGATGCCATGGTGTCGCCCTCGGTGATGATTGCGCAATAGCCTTCGGAGTGGATAGTAGCCTCACGGACTATCTGTCCCTTTTCGTTGAGACTCGTCTCGATCGTGGCGTGGTCGTTGACTACACCGTAAACGGGGAATCTCATCGTTTCCGCATGCTGAGAGGTTATCTCATGGTATGCGTAGTCGGCACCGTACATCTGACCGGATACGTTATAAACGGTATCCTTGATGTCTTCGAATCTGATAAGAGAACCGGAGCCGTCGGGAATGAAGGTGTAACCGGTGTTCGCGCTGCTGCCGCATCCCATCCACGGGAGTACGGAAACGGAGGTGAGCTTGTAGGTGGACTCGTCGAAACGGATACCGTTGGCGGGAAGTCTTACGGAGAGACCGTCTTCGCCGATGGTGTATTCAAGAGCCATACGGAACAGAGGAGGATTCTCGTCCTTTGCTACGTAACCGGTAAGCTCGTGGTCATATTCAAGCTCGTCGTACGTGTAGAGCGGGCAGTACTTGAATATGTATTTTTCAAGAGTCGAAAGCTCCTTGGCACTCGTCTCGGGGTCGAGGACGAAGAATGCCATCTTTTCGGCTATCGGGAACTCGTCGATGATTTCGAGAACCTTACGCTCGGAATACGACGGGTCGTTGATGTCGTAGTACAGATAGAAGCCGCAGTCGGGGTCGTTATCGTAAATGTACTTACAGCCCATACGAGCGTATGCCTTCAGGTCACTCTTGGGTATGAGCTTTGCGATCTTTTCTCTGTAACGGTTTGCTTCAATGAGTCTCGGAACGAGTCTCTGAGTGATTTCATCACCCATCGTGTACTCAACTCTGATACCGCCCTTAATCTTCTTAAGGGTTATCTGACCCTTCTGCGCTGCCTCAACGTAGGAGAGCATCGTGTAGGTCGTACCATTGAGCTGGTAGGTGAGGATAATCTGGGAAATAAGTCTCTGCTTGGTAGCTGCAGCCGCGAGGTTCAGCGTACCGGAAACGTCATACGGGTTGGACCAGAGCATCTGACCGGTAGCGGTGTTGATGCAGACAACCTCACCGGTGTAATACTCGTACCAGAGCTGGTAGCCGTTCTTGACGTCCTCGTAAACGAGGTCCATCGTTTCGAGCTTCATCTCGGGCTCGTCAAATCCCTGATTCATGTACTGAATCAGAGGATCGCCTTCATCGTTTACCTTTGCCGCCCATCCCTCGGAGTTATCCGCGTATACTGCGGTAACTGCCGGGAATACGGACGCCATACCCGCAAGCAGTACGAGAGACAGGATAAACGAAATTATTCTTTTGCTTTTCATGTTTTCCGTCCCTCCCTGCTTAAATTCTGTAATTGAGTTCTACGATTATTCCGGAAATGAAGCTTACGATCTTACCCATGAGGCTGGAGAACAGGAGTATCAGGAACATGAGGAACGCCATTGCGATTATCGTAAGGATTACCGTGGCAAGGTTCTTACCGAAGGAATAACCGTGTGTGACCATCGTACCGAAGAACAGGAGGATTCCCGCCCACGCGAACGCCACCGAGTTGATCATGGTGAGAAGCGTGCCCTCTCCGGCTACCGCGAAGTTCGACCAGATGGTCGTAATCAGGATGATTACGCCGACGGGTGCGATTGCGTACGAGGTAGCGATGAATACGTCCTTGAAGGTTCCTTCACCCTCCATAAGAGTGGTGAGACACCAGTTGGACACTACCCAGAGGCCTACGGGGAGTACTACCGAAAGAATCGAGGATACTATGGTATCGTATGAGTTGTCGCTGCCGGTGAAGATGTAGCCGGTACCGATCGACTTGTAGAAGAATGCGAGAATCGTGAATGCGATTATCACTATACCCGCTCTCACGCTGCCTCGGCGCTCGTGCTTCAGATCCCAGAAGCCGTCGAACGGATGGAAGATAACGTGAGTGATGTAAACAAGCTCTTCCTTGAAGGTCTTGCGTCCGACCTTAAGCGAAGTCTTCTTGTTGAACTCTCCTGCCTTTCTGAAGCCCCACGATGCGAGGAGCAGCACGGCTACGATGCCTACCGGTATCGTCCAGAACCACTTGCTCATCCAGTCGTTTCTGACTTCATTATAGGAGTCGGAGTACAGAGCCGTGTCGTGCGCCGCCTTGAAGTACTTCATTGCGGTGTTGTAGTCGTGCGCTCTGTCGTAATACTTACCGATACCGATGTATGCGATATCGAAGTTGTTGTTTCTCTTGAGAATCTGCTTCCAGTTGTCGGCAGCCTTGTCGAACTGCATATCGTCCTGGTCGACTATTGCCTGCAGGAGGATATCACCGTACTCGGTGCGTCTGAAAACTACGAGGTTGGAGTTACCCTTGTCGAGAACGAGAAGCTTGCTTCCCTGATATACGACAGCCTCGACGCTCTTTACGTTACCGATCTGAGCACCGTTGTTATCGCCGAAGGCGAAGAGGAGTTCACCCTGATTGTTGTAGGTGAATATCTTCGAACGCTTCTCGTCGATGGTCGTCCAGGTGTCGTTCGGGCCTATCGCAACGTCGATAAGCTTCGAGGGACCCTGCTCGCCCATCTGAACTTCACCTGCCGGCGGGTAGAAGCCCGTACGGTACATGACGTCGTTACCGTTTGCGTTGAACTTCTTAACGGGAGCGTAGGTGGAGCTCATGTCTTTACCGGTGATGACGCCTTCAAGCGTGCTCTCGTCAATTGACGAAATTGTCGCGTAGATGAAGCCGCCCTCATCGATGTCGATATTGTTGTACTCGGTTGCGACTATCTGCTCGGACTGTGCTATCTGCTCCTGGGACATGAACTTTCTCCAGAGGAGCTGAAGTGCCGATACGGTTGCCGCCTGTGCACCGACGAAGCCGAAGAAGTTGCCGTCCTCGTCCACTACTATAATACCCTGATAAGTAGTGGAGGAGATGACAAACAGTCTTCCGTAGTTATCTACCGCTACCGCTACGGGAGAGTAGATATCGCCCTGCTCGAAGAGAGAGGACTTCGGTGCCTGAAGGGTCTTGTAATACGTACCGTCGGTGTAGAAGATGACGATACGGGAGTTACTGGTATCGCAGACGTAAATCTTGCCGTTGCCTACGAATACGCCGGACGGGTTGTTGAACGTGTCCGGTACACCCTGCTCGTTTACGAAGGTGTCGATGATGAACTTCAGCTTGTAGAAGCTGTCGGTTACAACCAGTCGGTTGGAGCCCGCGTCGACGATGTAGACGTTTTCGTCCTCGTCAACCTCTACGTCACGAACGTCTCCGAGAGGAGTCGCAAGTCCGATATAATCGGAGTCAACGACCGTTGCCTCGGGTACGTATGCGTCGGGAGACTCAAGAATCGTGCCGTCTATCGAGTAGGTGTAGGTGAGATACGGGGTCATCGCGCTCGAGCCGATGCAGAACACCGACACGAGGGTGATTGCCGCGAGGAGGAGGCTTAAAATTCTTTTCATTTTATATATCCCCTCCTTAGTCTTTCATTCCGCTGGAGCCCATCGTCTCGATGATGTTACTCTGAGATACGATGAAGACTATTACGGGAACTATGAGCATGATAAGTCCGGAAGCTGCGGACGCGCCCTGACGAAGGATGCTTACCGCGCCGGTACCGGAAAGAATCTGGCTTATAGCGTAGTTGATGGTCTTGAGCTGCTCGCTGTAGATGTACGGGCTGGAGCCGGTTGCCCACAGTCCCTGGAACGAGTAGATGATACAGGTGAGCCATGCGGGCTTAACCATCGGCATTACTATGTAGAGGAACGTACGGAACTCGGACGAGCCGTCGAGACGGGCACTCTCGAGCACCTCGTCTTTGATGTTACCGTCCATGAACTGCTTCATAAGGTAAAGGTTCAGGGACGAGGTCCATGCGGGGAAGATGATTACGAAGTACGTATCAATCCATCCGAGAAGGGTCATGACCATGAAGGTGATGATGCTTCCGACCGTTGCCGAGAACATAAGGGACTTCTGGATAAACTGGAAGATTACCTTGTGTCCGGGGAAAGGAATCTTGGACAAAGCGTAGCCCGCCATCGAGCTGAGTACCATGTTACCCGCTACACCGACTACCGTGATGAACACGGTGTTGAAGATGTATCTCGAGAAAGGCACCCAAGAGGTGGACATCAGCTGGAACAGATACGTGAAGTTACCCGTTGTCGGGTTGTGCGGTATAATAATAGGAGGGAAATAGAAGTATTCCTCCAGGGGCTTGAACGCGTTCATTACCGAATAGAACAGCGGGAAGAACATTACGGCACCGATGATCAGAAGACCGATCGTGATACCGATATCACCCGAGCGTGAGCGGTTAAGAACAACGGCGTGTTTTCTGGTTCTGAGTTTCTTTGCCATCTTACTCGCCCACCTTTGCTATCAGTTTATTTACGAGCATGTTCGAGCAGAAGGTCAGAAGGAAGAGCACCACGGCAATTGCGGATGCATATCCGACCTCCCAACGAATCGAGCTGTACTCGTTCAGGTGCATCTGAAGGGTGTATGCGCAGTAGTCGGTCGTCGGGTTGCCCGCGAGACCTTCAACGATACCGCCGAACGTGAACGCACCGGTAATCGACATTACCGCACCGAACATGAGGTTATCCTTGATGTTCGGGAGAGTAACGTACCAAAGCTCCTGCCAGCGGTTCTTGACGCCGTCGATTGCGGCAGCCTCGTACTGGTCGCGGCTGACACCCTGAAGACCTGCAATGAAGGACAGGAACGCGGTACCGAGCGAGCACCAGAGTGCTACGACTATTACGAGCGGAACTATGTACTGCGGGTTCGTCCAGAAGAGTATCGGCTGGTCGATAACGCCGAGTTCGAGGAGCCATGCGTTGATGTAGCCGTATGCGTCGGACGAAAGAAGAAGCTGGAATACGAGGTACGAGTTACCCGAAAGAGAAGGCGCATAGAATATAAAGGTAAGAATTGAACGTACTCTCGGGCTCATCTCGTTCAGGAACCATGCGCAAACGAGAGAGAGCAGATACGAACCGGGTCCCGTGAACAGCGCGAACATCATCGTGTTGCGCAGCGCCGTGATGAACAGGTCGTCTGCGATGAACAGATTGACGTAGTTGTCCATGAAGATGAACTTCGGGAACTGGATCATGTTGTAGGACGTGAAGCTGACGAGTAAGGATGCAATGACAGGAACGAGGGTGAAGATGATGAACATTATAACGAACGGCGCTACCATTACGTAACCGATCTTATACTGCTTCATCATCATCCAAGTCCACGACCACTTGGTATCTTTACGTACAGCGGCTTTTTTCATAGACATTCGGTTATTCCTCCTGTTTTACCATTCTCACTCCGCTGCCGTTGCCGTGGCATCGTCTGTGGCATTGTTCTCACCGTATATCGGGAGTTCGAACTCTTTACGCTTTCTCGAAATCTCCGCGTTTGCCGCGTTGACGTAGTCGAGAAGTGCTTCGGCGGGGTTCGCGCCGTCGTTGTATGCTGCCTGGAATGCCATGGCAGTGTATCTGTCAACGATGTAGTTGCCGGGGTAGTAGGGGATTGCATCGGTGTGCATGAACTGGTCCATGAGGACTTCGTACTCAGCCGAGCTCCAGGGCATCTGCTTCATCGCCTCGATGTTTGCGGTGGTCGTCTTTGCGGAGTCACCGAGGAGGGAGATGATTTCGTAGCAGTAGTCTACCTGGAATCCGATGTCGGTGTACCAGCACATGAACTTCCATGTGTTCTCCTCGTCGCGGCAGCCCTTAGGCATGTACATACCGCCGACCGTTGCGATTGCAGTGTAGTCGATTGAGCCGTCAGACTGTACCGTTCCGGGAATGTGGTACATATGCCAGAGTCCCGCAAGCTCGGGAGCGAAGACGCTCATCGTGGTGTAGAAGTCGTAGGTGGTGATACCTATCGGAGCCGCACCGGTCTTGAATCTCGTCTTGAAGTCGGAGCTTGCAAGCAGTGAGTACTGCGTGAACATGTTACACATCTTGGTGAATGCGGTAAGAGTCGTGTTATCGTCGAAGGTGACTCTCCAACCCCATTCTCTCGGGTCGGCGCTCGTCTCGTCGAAGATGTCGCCGCCCTCCATCTGGTAGAGGAACATATTAAGCTCGGAGCCTACCATGACGGTCATGTTGTTGTACTGAAGTACGGGAAGTGCCGCAATGAACTCGTCCCACGTCTCGGGAACCTCGAGTCCGAGGTCTTCCATGATGTCGTCACGGACGAACATCATGTTGAAGCTGTAGGTATTGGGAAGTGCGTAAACGTGACCGTTGTAGGTGAACGGTCTCTTGGAGCACTCGGTGAAGCGCTGCATTACCGTATCGTAACCCTCACGGCCGTCGAGCGGGAGGACCGCGCCTCTGATTGCGTAGTCCATGCTGCCGAAGTCAAGGCTTATGTCGGGTCCGATACCGGAAAGAATCGACGGAAGAAGTGCGCCCGCGTCAACGAGCTTGAGGCTGACGCCCACGCCGGTCTCCTCGCAGAAGCCGGAGTTGACGAGGTCACGGATGATGGTTGCCTGGTCACGGCCCGAGGACATCCAGCACTGAAGCATCGGTCTGTCCTTATCCTGCTCTTCCTCGTCCTCGTTCATGGCGAACGAGTTGTAGTCAGTATAGAAGCTTCCGAAGAACTGACCCATCTCGTACTTGAAGCTTGCACCGAGGCCCGCTTTCGCTACCGGAAGCTCGCCGCCGATAGGCTGTATAATAATGTAGTCAATTTCAAGAGGCTGAACGGAAAGGTCCGCCGACCACGAGCCCATGTTCGTAACGTGTGTCTGCATTACGCTGAGGTTCTTGGCGATGTTCTTTTCGTTCTCGACCATCGTTCTGAGCGTGAGCGCGCAGTTCTCGAGAGACGCGGTGTTCTGGCTCTTGCTTCCCACGATGGTGCTTATGTATTCAACGATGCCCTCAATCTTTTCGGCACAGCTCGTAATGCTTCTGATAACGTCGGGCATTACGCGTCCGAAGCCGTAGTCACGGTTTTCATCCGGAACGGCACCGGTCAGCTTTACGATTCTGAGGTAGTCGTCGTTGAGCTCGTCGGAGATATCGGAAACCTGACGGAGGATCTCACCGAACTCTCCGACGGTTACCATGAATGAGATGTTATGCTCTCCCGGCTCAAGGTAATATTCAAAGTCGTTTGCGCCGTTACCGAGGAAACCGGTCTGCCAGTCCTGCTGGTAGTCGAAACGGCAGTGTCTCGACTCGGCGAAGGGGTACTCGCCGTCAATCTTCACGGAACGGGATACGAAAAGTCCGAGAAGAGTGTCCTGCTTGAATCTGGTAACGACGTTGTAGAGACCCGCCTTCTCTACTTTAAAATCATAGCTTATCCACATACCGGTCGTAGACCAGTTGGAGCCGCCGATGATGTTACGCTTGATAGCGGTGGGATCCTGAGGCTCCGTAATTGCGGAGGAACGGTCGTATCCGGGAACTATCGTGGAGTTGGAAATGTACGACGGTGTCTCACCGTTGAGGTAGATGGGCTCCGCGTCAGCCGCAGTGTAGCCCTTCTTGGTGTAGCCCGCGTAAACCTCTTCATAAGTAGGAAGAGTCTCGGTTTCGGAGATTACTATCTCCTTTACGTACATATCCTCACGAACTCCCTCGAGGGTGATGGTGTTCTCACCCGCCTTGAAGAAGTAAAGATAAGGCTCTTCGATATATGTGGTGGAGTCGGTAAACGTGTACTCCTCCCATCTGTCTACGAACTTCTGCTCGGGACGCAGCTCGTTTCCGCCCGCATCCGTCTCAAAACGGAGTTCACCGTTTTCCTGCTCGGTATATTCGTAGGTCCAGGTCTTTCTCAGAGCAACCGTACGGCCCTCGGAGAAAGGAACGACGTCGTTTATCGAAACGATTCGTTCGATGGAGTTGACGCTCGTGGACATGTCACCGTGATTGTCCGGCTCGAGAACTGCGGCGTACTTTATCGAAATATTGTACATACCCTCGTTCTCCACGTCGAACTTCCACGTGGTCTTACCCGTCTCGGAGACGAGCAGAACGTCGGAAGAATCGCCGTAAATGCCGGAAGCAACGGAAACCTCGGCATCGGTCTTCTCGGGGTCGTAATCGACACCCTTGACGACAACCGTGCCTCGTCCTTCCTCGGCGTCGGCGTGTTTTTCGAGATACTCCGAATACGTAATGTAGTTGAGCGACTTCGAAATGTCGCTCTCACTCGTAATCGGAGCGTCGTCTGCAAACACGGGCACAGCCGTCGCCGCGAACACCATGACGGCGGCAAGTGCCAATGAAATCAGCTTCTTGGTTTTCTTCATAAAACCGTCCTCCAAATAAGTAATGCCGATGCCCCTCCACGTCCGAGGTAGGACGTACGGATATGCCGGTTATGCCGCGCCGCAATGCAGTTTGCGGGTGCACGCGCCGGACTCCCCGGTATCCGCGGGGGCAGTTTGAGCCAAGATGACTCTAATGATACAGTATTATGATATCACATCAAGGAATGATTGTCAAGCAAAACTGCCTTTTCCTTTTGCTTTTTTTGCGGTTTTTCGTCGGTTTTTCGGGCAGTTTGTTCCATGGTTGACAAGTTCTCCCGAATGCACGGAAAAAACGCAGTCGGGGTGCAACATATTTACTCATTTTTCTGCATTTTTTTGCGTTTAACGATTGACACGGAGAGCCCGTCTATTATATAATATGTTTAATCATTTTTTCGCATGAAGGAGTATGCTCCATGAAGTACTATCTCGGTATCGATCTCGGCGGAACGAACATCGCAATCGGTCTCGTCGACGAAAATCTCCAAATTATCAAGAAGGGCAGCGTGCCTACGGGTGCGGAGCGTCCGGCGGATGAAATCATCGCCGATATGGCGGCTCTCTGCAAGAAAGTCGTAGCCGACGCGGGTCTCACCGTAAACGACGTCGAATATGCGGGTATCGCCTCTCCCGGAACCGCCAACGGCGACACCGGAGTCGTTGAATACGCCAACAACCTTCCCTTCCGCGACTATCCCCTTTCCGCAAAGCTTTCCGAGATGTCGGGTATCTCCCGCGTGCTCATCGAAAACGACGCCAACGCCGCTGCTCTCGCAGAGGCCATGGTAGGCGCCGCAAAGGGCTCGAAGTGCTCCGTTATGATTACTCTCGGCACCGGTGTCGGCGGCGGTATAATCATCGACGGTAAGGTATTCTCCGGCGCAAGCCACGCAGGTGCCGAGCTCGGTCACATGGTTATCGTGACCGGCGGTAAGCACTGCTCCTGCGGCCGTGACGGCTGCTGGGAGGCTTACAGCTCCGCAACCGGTCTTATCAATATGACCAAGGAAAAGATTGCCGAGTGCGCCGCATCCGGCAGAAAGACCACCATGGCAAACGAAGAGCACATCTCCGGCAAGACCGCCTTCGCCGAAATGAGAAACGGCGACGAGGCTGCAGCCGAGGTCGTAGACGCTTACATAACCTATCTCGCATGCGGACTCGCGAACATCGTAAACATCTTCCAGCCCGACATTCTCACCATCGGCGGCGGTATCTGCAACGAGGGCGACAACCTCATCAAGCCTCTTCTCGCGAAGATGGACGAGCAGCTCTACTGCAAGGACGAAGCAAAGAAACCGAAGCTCCGCGTAGCCATGCTCGGCAATGATGCCGGCATCGTAGGCGCCGCTGCGCTCGGTCTTTGATAAAACAGGAGGAATTATCATCATGGCAGAAAAGAAACCCGGCAAGCTCAAGAGCTTCGCAAACGAATTCAAGGAATTCATCGCCAAGGGCAACGTGCTCGATATGGCAGTAGCCGTTATCATCGGCGGTGCGTTCGGCAAAATCGTTACCAGTCTCGTAAACGACATCATCATGCCCGCAGTAGGCATCCTCACCGGCAAGGTAAACTTCGCCGATCTTAAGTACGTCATCACCGCAGCCGACGAGGCGGCAGGCGTTGCGGAATCCGCAATCTGCTGGGGTGCGTTCATCCAGAACATCGTTGACTTCCTCATCGTTGCTCTCTGCATCTTCATCATGCTGAAGATAGTTCTCGGCATGAAGACGAAGCTTGAGGCACTCAAGAAGAAGGAAGAGGAAGAAGCAAACGCGGAAGAGCCGCCGAAGCCCACTTCGGAAGCGCTTCTCACCGAAATCCGCGACCTTCTCAAGAACAAGAACGACTAATGAAAAACGGGGCTGAAAAGCCCCTTTTTCAATAATAAAACTATGAAACTTGCTGAAAAATTCCTTCCCGTAACTCCGGAGGAGGTACACGCGCTCGGACGCGACGTACCCGACTTCGTCTACGTCTGCGGCGACGCGTACGTCGACCATCCGTCCTTCGGCGCGGCGCTGATATGCCGTCTGCTCGAGAACGCGGGCTACGTTGTGGCGATGCTCCCGCAGCCGGAATACAGAACGACCGACGATTTCAAAAAATTCGGGCGTCCGCGCCTCGGTTTTCTCGTGTCGGCGGGCAATATCGACTCGATGGTCGCGCACTACACGGTCGCCAAAAAGCTCCGCACCGACGACTACTATTCTCCCGGCGGCAAGGCGGGCAGACGACCCGACCGCGCGGTCATCGTCTACTGCAACAGAATAAGAGAGGCATGGGGCGACGTGCCGATTATCATCGGCGGTCTTGAAGCGTCGCTTCGCCGTCTTGCCCACTACGACTACTGGGACAACAAGGTTCGCCGCAGTATTCTCGTCGACAGCCGCGCCGACATTCTCTCGTACGGCATGGGCGAGCGCTCGCTGCTCCGCATAGCCGAGCTTCTCGACCGCGGCGTTCCCGTGAAAAAGATACGCGACGTGCGCGGCACGGCGTACCTCTGTCACCGCGGTGACGCGGTGCATTACGCTCCCGCAAAAGCCGACGCCGACGGTAATCCCATCGGTTACGACTACGACGAGCTTAAAACCGACAAACGCACCTACGCCGAGGCGTTCGCGCTCTCGTATGCGAACAACGACGCGATAAACGGCGGGCTTCTCGTAGAGTATTACGGTGAGCGCATGCTCGTGCAGAATCCTCCGTCCGAGCCGCTCGAGAGAGAGGAGCTCGACCGTGTATACGCCCTGCCCTTCATGCGCACTTACCACCCGATGTACGAAAAGGACGGCGGCGTGCCCGCGATAAGCGAGGTACGCTTCTCGCTGACCCACAACCGCGGCTGCTTCGGCGGCTGCAACATCTGTGCGCTCGCCTTTCATCAGGGGCGAAGCGTCCGCAGCCGCAGTATCGAATCGGTAGTCGAGGAGGCGCGTCTGCTCACGACTCTGCCCGATTTCAAGGGATATATCCACGACGTGGGAGGCCCGACGGCGAACTTCCGCCGCCCCGCTTGCGACGGTCAGCTCAAAAACGGCGTCTGCAAGAACAAGCGGTGTCTCGTTCCGACGCCGTGCAAAAACCTCGTCGCCGACCACTCCGAATACGTAAAGCTTCTCTCCGAAATCGAGGCGCTTCCCAAGGTGAAAAAGGTGTTCATCCGCTCGGGAATCCGCTTTGATTACCTGCTCTGCGACAAGAACGACACGTTCTTCCGCAAGCTCGTCCGCGACCACGTGAGCGGTCAGCTCAAGGTTGCGCCGGAGCACTGCTCCTCCGCGGTTCTCGCCCACATGGGCAAGCCCGACATCGCGGTATACGACCGCTTCCGCGAGCGCTTCTTCAGATACAGCGAAGAATGCGGGCTCGAGCAGTACCTCGTGCCGTATCTTATGTCGAGTCACCCCGGCTCGACGATGGACGACGCGGTACGGTTAGCCGTTTACACGAAGAAAATAGGGCTCGCACCCGAGCAGGTGCAGGACTTCTATCCGACCCCCGGAACGGCGTCCACCGTCATGTATTACACGGGTCTTGACCCGTTTACGATGAAGGAAATCTACACCCCGACCGACTACCGCGAAAAGAAGCTTCAGCGTGCCCTGCTTCAGTACCGCAGACCTGAAAACCGCGCTCTCGTAATCGAGGCACTGAAGCGTGCCGGACGTACCGATCTCATCGGCTTCGGCGGCGACTGTCTCGTCCGTCCCGACGTGAAAAAGAAGGGCGAAAAGGCGGAAAAATCCCCCTCGAAATCCGCCGCTCGGACGCCCGAAACCACGTCAAAGCAGACGGAGAAAAAGGAGCGCGTAAAGCCGAAAAAAGGCTGGGCAAAAGCCAAGCCGAAAAAGAACCAAAGCCCCGCAAAAACGAAGAATCAGAGTGCGAAAAAGACGTCCGCGCCGCCGCGAAAAAAGACGGATTCGGGCGCAGGAAAGAAGACGGGAAATAAATAAAAACGCCATCCTCGGGAGTGAAAAATCGACTCCCGGGGAACTTTTTGTAAAAAGTGCACAAAACGGAGATTTTTCGGCACAACCCCGCAAAATGATAATTTCGCGCAATATTATTGCCCCGCGCCTGTCGAAAACCCTGTTCAAACTGTTAAAAAGTCCGTATATTTCGGGGATTTTTCGTCACTCCCGACACGTTCGTATGTTCAAAACTCAAAACGCCCACTGACACACAAACGAACGTTCGTCGGCAATATTTCGCCGCAATATAGAAAAACGAAAAAATGAGAATTACCTCTTGACAAGGAAAACGGGGAGCAGGTAAAACGGGCAGAGAGAACGGGGAGAACGGGGTCGCTTTTTGAAAAAAGCTCCGCAAAAACTTTTA
>JAZUGD010000074.1:0-9975 GCA_045641025.1 Eubacteriales bacterium | reverse complement strand
TGCATCAAGAGGTGTTTCATTATCTTCACCGCCGCCTGCCACAAATTGATACTGGTCGCAATCCGCACGATGAAAAACGCAGAACAAAAGCTCTGGCGTTCTTTTATATGGTATTGCTAATATTTGATACGGTGCTCTCATCATTTTCTCCTACAAATTCTGATTTGGCGATTATTTGAGCATTATTTATCTGCTAAATTAGTTTTAGCTGTTGAACAAGAAGCAATCAAAAGTCTGCGAATATTACCGCAAATTTTCTCCGTATTCTGATATTCAATCTCACTTATTCTTTTTGTTTCAAAAAGGAGTTTTAACCAATAACTTGTTTCATTTGCTTCTTTGAGAGCGATTTCCAATTTAGCAATAAAATCCGCTTTACTTTGTGCATACTGTGCCTCGTGAATATTCGCACCGACAGAGGTGCCGGCTCTTGCAAGTTGGTCGACCATATAGAAACTTTTTGGCGTTTTGATAGAGTCCACAAGTTCAACTATTTTTTTAGCAAATTCAAAAGACAAATCAACAAGTTTGTTTTCCGGCACATCAATCACCCCAATTTTATTATAGCAATGAAACAAATTTATGCCAATGATATATCGCCTTGCGGCGATATGATATATTTGCCACACGGCAAATATGATATACCGAGCAAAGCTCGGCATGATATAATATCCGTTCCTAATACGCCGTAGGCGTATATCATCCACCGAAGGTGGATATCATACCGAAGGTATATCACCCGTTCCATAAGGAACGGATATCATTGTAAAAAATCTCTTTTGTCTTGGTAGACAAAAGAGATTTTTTACATGGCTGCGGAATAGGGATTCGAACCCCAACAAACAGAGTCAGAGTCTGTCGTGCTACCATTACACAATTCCGCAATGTTTTTCGAACGGGGATATTATACTATAACAAAGTATGTTTGTCAAGCCCCTTTTTTATTCTTCATGAAAATTTTTTGAGTTGGGATATATTTCGTTTTGCGCAGCAAAACGTACCTTAACTCTGCACTCTACACTCTGCACTCTGCACTTGTCTTTTCTCCCGAATTATGGTACAATATAACAAAAAGGAGGGATGAGCGTGAGACTTGACAAATACCTGTCCGATACGGGTAAGCTGTCGCGGCGCGAGGCGTCCGACGCCGTGCGTCACGGACGAGTGACAGTCGGAGGTAAGCCCGTGAACGACCCGTCGCTGCACGTCGACGCGGAGAACGTTTCGGTGACGCTCGACGGCGAGGCCGTCGGCTGGCAGAGATTCACATATATCCTTCTGAACAAGCCCGAAGGAGTCATAAGCTCAACGGAGAAGGGGAGAGCGACGGTGATGACTCTGCTCCCGCCCGAATACTCCGCAAAGGGGCTTTTTCCGTGCGGGCGGCTTGACCGCGACACGACGGGAGTTCTGCTCGTGACGGACGACGGCGAGATGGCGCACCTGCTCTTATCCCCGCGCAGACACGTCTCGAAGACTTACCGCTTCACGCTGACCGTTCCGGCACCCGAGAAAACCGAGGAACGCTTCTCTGCCGGCATCACGGTTGACGGCGGGGAAGAATGCGCACCCGCAGAGGTGCGCTTCGATGTGGGACGCACGTCGGGTGAGATAGTGCTGACCGAGGGCAAATTCCACGAGGTAAAACGGATGTTTTCGACTGTCGGTACCGAGGTGGAGACGCTGCGCCGCGTGCGCTTCGGCCCGCTTGAGGACGACGCGTCACTCGCTCCCGGAGAATGGCGTACGCTGACGGACGGCGAGGTCGCCGCGCTGGCAGATGCCGCGGGAATTGTGAGATAAACGAAAGGAAAATATACATGGATATTCTGAAAATACTGAGCGAGGAATTATCGGTAAAGGAAAGTCTGCTTGAAAAGACGGTCGCGCTTCTCGACGAGGGGTGCACCGTGCCGTTCATCGCGCGTTACCGCAAGGAGGTAACGGGCGGAATGGACGACGGCACGCTCCGCAAGCTGACCGAACGTCTTGAATATCTCCGCAACCTCGACGCACGCCGCGAGGAGGTACGCGGACTCATCGCCGCGCAGGAAAAGCTGACTCCCGAAATAGAGGCGGCAATCGACGCCGCGGAGACGATGACCGCACTTGAGGACATATACCGTCCTTTCCGCCCGAAGAGAAAGACCCGTGCGTCCGTAGCCCGCGAGAGAGGGCTTGAGCCGCTTGCGTCCCTCATCGCCGAGATGAGAGACTCGTACGAGCGCCCGATAGACGAAATCGCAGCAGACTATATAAACGACGACGTACCCGACGCAAAGGCGGCGCTTGCCGGAGCGCTCGACATAATCGCCGAGGATATCTCCGACAGCTCCGACGTGCGCGGGCTCGTCCGCGAGCTTACGACAAGATGGGCAAAGCTCGTCGTCACGGGTGACGCGGAGGCGGACAAGGAAGGCACGTACGCACAGTACTACGACTATTCCGAGCCGCTCTCGCAGATACCGCCGCACCGTATTCTCGCCGTAAACAGAGGCGAGAAGGAGGAGGTGCTCAAGGTGTCCGTGGCAGTTGACTCCGACATAATCCTCAACTCCGTATTCGGTATCGTCATAAAGAATCACCGCAGTCCCGCGGTGCGCTATATGCTCCGCGCAATGAGCGACGGATATTTCCGTCTCATCGCTCCGTCAATCGAGCGTGAAATCCGCAACACCATGACCGATGAGGCGGGAGAGGCGGCTATCGTCCTCTTCTCGGATAACCTGCGTCATCTGCTCATGCAGGCGCCGCTCAAGGGCAAGACCGTGCTCGGCTACGACCCCGGTTACAGAACGGGCTGCAAGCTTGCCGTCGTCGACCCGACGGGCAAGGTGCTCGACACGGCGGTAATCTATCCCACCAAGCCGCACGAGAAAATCGCGGAAAGCGAGGCTGTCGTCACCCGCCTTGTAAAGAGATACGGCGTTGACGTTATCGCAATCGGAAACGGTACCGCATCGGGCGAGAGCGAGCGCTTTATTGCGACCCTTCTCGGGAAGCTCGACCGCGACGTTAAATACATCATCGTCTCCGAGGCGGGCGCATCCGTATATTCCGCATCCAAGGCGGGAGCCGAGGAGTTCCCTGATTTCGACGTTACCGAGCGCTCCGCCGTATCAATCGCGCGCCGTCTGCAGGACCCGCTTGCGGAGCTCGTAAAAATAGAGCCCCGCTCCATCGGTGTCGGGCAGTATCAGCACGACATGAAGGAGGCAAGGCTCGACGAGGCGCTCTCGGGAGTGGTTGAGGCGTGCGTTAACTCCGTAGGTGCGGACCTCAACACCGCGTCATACTCACTTCTCTCGTATATTTCGGGAATAAGCACGACTGCGGCGAAGAACATCGTAAAATACCGCGAGGAGAAGGGTGCCTTCTCCCGCAGAGACGAAATACTGAAGGTGCCGCGCATCGGTGACAAGGTTTATAAGATGTGCGTAGGCTTTCTCCGCGTGCCGGAGAGCGCAGAGGTGTTTGACAACACCGGCGTGCATCCCGAATCGAAGGAGGCGGCGCGTGCGCTGCTTTCCCGCTACGGCTACTCCGAGACGGACGTTGCCGCAGGCAGATGCGGCTCACTCCGCGCAAAGGTCAACGCGGACGGCTTTGAGACCGTCGCCTCGGCTCTCGGACTCGGTGTGCCGACGCTCACCGACATTATCGGCGAGCTTGAGCGTCCCGGACGCGACGGACGCGACGAGCTTCCGCCGCCCGTGCTCAAGGAAAGAGCGATAAGCATAGAAGAGCTCCGCCCCGGCATGCGTCTCACCGGAACGGTAAGAAACGTAATCGACTTCGGCGCGTTCGTGGATATCGGAGTCCATCAGGACGGACTCGTCCACGTCTCCGAAATGTCGGATAAGTTCGTAAAGCACCCGTCCGAGGTGCTCTCCGTCGGCGACGTCGTTTCCGTAACGGTCAAGGACGTCGACCTCAAGAGACAGCGCATCGCGCTGACGATGAAGACGCAGAAATAATCAGTTAAAGACTGTTTCAATCACCCTCGGGCAGCACGCGGGCGAATAGCGCCACCGCGTGAGGTGCGACACCTTCGACGTGTCGACGTACCGCTTCATTTCCGTGCGTTTTTCGGCGCGGAACGTGTCAACGAGCACGAGCTTGACCTTCATCCTCTCGGGAATGAGACTCTTGACGTAAACGGCGCATCCGTCGCCGGGGTAAACCCCGGGGCGGCACTCGGCAAGCCCCGCGAGATTCGGCGAGAGCTCGACGAATATGCCGTAGTTTTCCACCGAGCGGACGATGCCGGGCACCGTCTCGCCGGGCGTGAAAGCGGCGGCGTTCTCCTCCCACGTGCCGAGGAGCTCGCGCAGACTCATGTATATGCGTCCGCTTGCGCGGTCGACTGCTCTGACGACGGCGGTAAGCCGCTCACCGGGAGTGACCCGATCTCTCGGGTGAGAGATACGCGAAACGGAGAGGGAGTCAACGCTTGCGAGAGAAACGATACCGCAGCCGACGTCGACGAAAGCGCCGAACGGCTCGGTGTGCGTAACCCTGACGGGTATAAGGTCGCCGGGTACGAGGCGTGAGACGTACCGCTCAAAGCATTCCTTCTGCACCGAGCGGCGCGACAGAATCGCCGTGGGCTCGCCGTCCGTGTCGACCCGCAGAACGCGGAAGCACACGGGCCGCCCGACTCTCGTTATTATCGCAATATCGTTGACCGCTCCCGCGGGCACGTACGCGGCCTCCTCGCGCGGGATAATTCCGCGGATGCCGCCCACGTCAACGTGGAGCGTCAGCGTGTCGCCGTCGCACCGGCAGGCGATTCCTTCAAGCACCGTGCCCGACTCGGCGGCTCTTTCAAGGTCGCGCACCGTAAAGCGGCGCGCGGCAAAATCCTTGGTTTCATACCTGAAACCCTCCGGAAGATAAAGCGTGTCCGTCACGTTTTTTCCTCTCTTTCGTTTTCCTTCTTTTTGATTGGTACATAATATGTAAATGCAAAGTGCGATATTCACGGAGGCAGTATATGAAGAAAAAATCCGTTATCGGTGATATAGCGGCGGTCGTTATCGGCTCGGTCCTGTACGGTCTCGCGGTCAATATGTTCCTCGTGCCAGACAGTATCGTAGTCGGCGGAGCTACGGGTATAGCCACGGTGCTTTACGCACTGTTCCGTCTGCCCGTCGGCATTATGATAGCGGCGCTCAACGTTCCGCTGTTCATCATTTCGTTTGTAAGCGGCGGGCGCGACGGCATCTTCCGCGCGCTGACGGGTACGGCTGCCGTGTCAGTTGCAACGGAGCTGTTATCGCACCTCCCGTCCCCCGGCGGAGACACGCTTACCTGCGCGCTCATCGGTGGTGCCGTCATGGGAATCGGCTCCGGCATACTGATAACCCGCGGGTTCACCACGGGCGGCAGCGACCTTGCGGCGTATCTGATAAGAAACAAGCTGCGCCGCCTGCCCGGACCGATGGGAGAGCTGTCGGTGGGCAGAACGGTGCTTATCATCGACATGATAATCATAGTCGGCGCGGCTGTCGTGCTCCGCAGCTATACGGGTATCGTATATTCCGTAATAACGTCCGTCGCGTATTCCGCGGCGTTCGATATGGTGCATCACTCGTCGTTCAGAGCGAGAACCATCTTCATCGTATCTAAAAAATACGCCGAGATTGCGGATACCATCACCAAAGTATCGGAGCGCGGTGTGACCGCACTTCCGGGGCGCGGTTGGTATACGGGCGACGACGTGACCGTCCTCATGTGCGTGGTGACGCGGAGCGAGGAGTACGCAGTCTGCGAAATAGTAAAACGCGCCGACCCGTCGGCGTTTATAATAATAGGCGAGGCCTCCGGCGTTATCGGCGAGGGCTTCCGTGATAGCCTGAAGGGGTAAATTATGGCATACGAACACAAGATAGTACGCGGAAGAGACGGTGAGCTTGCCGAGATAATCGCCACAGCGGGCGATATTTTCGGCGTGGATTTTCCCGCAATTCTGCCCCGTCTGTACGGAGAGGGCGCACACACCGAAAAGTATCATCATCTCGTGCGCGAGGGGGAGACGCTCAAGGCAATCGTTCTCTCGTTCCCGTATGAGGTGCATATAGGCAAAAATACGCTGAGAGCGAACGGCATCGGCACCGTATCCGTCGCCCGCGACCGCCGCGGGGAAGGGTACATGATCGAGCTGATGAACGATTGCCTCGGTGAAATGAAAGACACCGGAGTCGATTTCAGCGTGCTCAGCGGTCAGAGGCAGAGATACGGCTATTTCGGTTACTCTCACGTCGGAGACGAAACGACGTTCACCGTGACCGACTCGAACATGCGTCACACGCCCGACAAATCGGCGCATACTCTCACCTTTACCCGTGCGGAGGGGATTGACGGAGTGCGCTCCGAACTCGTGAGAATGAACGAAAAGCATCCCGTTTTCGTCCGCCGTGCCGAGAGCGAGGTTATCGAAATCTGCTCAACCGTTGACTCCGAGATTTATTTCGTGCTTGACGGAGAGAAGACCGTAGGTTACTTCACGCGCTCGAAGGGCGGCAACACGGTGACCGAGCTTTACCTCGACGGCGGATACTCAATCGAGGACTTCTGCCGTGCGGCGGTGCCCGCATTCGGCAATTCCGTAAGCATCACCGTCCCCGACCACGAATGGGAAAGACAGAGATATCTCTACTCGGTGTGCGAGTACCAAAGCCGCGCACCGCAGTTTGATATTAACGTGATAAACTACGAGAGAACGATAAAAGCGTTTGCCGACCTCAAATGCTCGTACGCCGGAGTGCCGGACGGAGCGTTCACACTCCGCGTTCCGGAGAAGGGTACCTTCCGCATAGAGGTGAGCGGACGCGAGAGCACCGTCATCCGCGTTGACGGCGACCCCGCCGAGCTCACGCTGCCGCACCTGCGCGCGCAGGAGTTTCTGTTCTCCTCCGCCGCGGCGGCATACCTGCCCCCGCTTTCACAGTTTGCGAAAGCGCTCTTCCCGCTCCCCGCATATTTCCCGTGCCTTGACAAGGTATAAGTTCAGAGTGTAGAGTTCAGAGTGCAGAGCTAATGTAAAAACCGCCCGCATCGCGGGCGGTTTTAATTATCCGGAATTACGGCGAACATAACGTCTGTCTGCATAGTGAACGGTTCGCAAAAAAGCCTTCCCTTGATAGGGAAGGAGGGCCACGATAGTGGCGGATGAGTAGGTTGAAGTTTTGCGGAGCAAAACATCATATTAAAGAAACCGTATAGACGGACACTACTGCAAACTGCAAGGGGGACTACTCACCCACCGCTAACGCGTGTCCCCTCGCACATCGCTTGCGATGTGCAGGCATGGGAGTGCTTTGGTTCGCGTTAACTTCAAGTAAGCTTACAGACTTAAAGTACAGTCACTGAATGCTCAATGCTGAATGCCCCGTCAACTACCGGTTTGTCTGACAAAAGAATTACCCGCCGAAAGGAAACACACTTCTGATCGGCGGGTTTTACAATGAAAAAACACCGCTTATGCGGTGGTTTCCTATTGATTACCTTCATCATTCGTAGTAAAATTAAAATAACAGCAACCATATCACATACCGCCATGCGGTGGAAACGAGGACAATATGAAAAGAATCATTTCCGTATTTCTTGCATCGCTTATGCTTGTGCTTGCCGCAACTCCGCTTGCCGCACAAGCGGTCTGCATCACGGACGGTGCGGGCGACGCGAACGGTGACGGACTTGTCAGCTTAAGCGACGTTACGCTGATGCTCAAAAAAATCGCCGGACACGACGTGACGATTGACGGGGACCGCGCCGACGTGAACCGCGACGGCAAGCTGACCCTTTCAGACGTTACGCTGATGCTCAAATATATTGCAAACTACGCGGTATTTCCCGGCCACGGTGACGCAAAGGTCACGGAGTCCTGCGAGGTGCTCGGCGGTGAGGGGTGGAGTTACGCCGCGTGCAGTGCCTGCGGGCACGATTTCGGGAAGCAGACGTTCCCGTCTTCCTTCCGCGAGTATCCTTATGAAAATGCTGCGATTATAAACGTCAACGGGTTTGAGGGTGAGCGGTACGTATCCGCCCTCGGCGCTTTCTCGTCCGGCGACTTCTCGGTCAAGGACGGGCGGCTCGTGATGAATCAAATCAAAAACGCCGCGGGAAACGGCGTGGAGCTTGCGATTCCGCTGACCTCAACCGTAATTGAGGCGGCGTCTGTCGACGTTGACCTCACGGAGAACGACACCGACGAGTGGCTCAGGGTCGGTCTTTCGGGTGAGAACGGCACGGCATGGCTCCGTGACGGCGCGGCGGTCTATATCGTTGACGGAAACGGCGCGAAGATGCGGTACGTCACGAACAGAGGCGACTCCGCGGTACGTCTGCCCGCGGGCTTCGGCGGTACGCTCGTTCTGCCGTTTGAGGCATTCGACGGCATTACCGGCGAGAATATCGCGGGACTTTCGGTAGTTTTCGGCAGCGTAACGCAGAGTGACGTGAAGCATATTTATCTTGACAACGTAAGACTGTACACAAACGAAAAGGTCACCGACGGAACTGCGGAATATACCGTCGTTTACAGAGAAGAAGCCGCGGCAAAAACGCAGAACGTGTTCGACATAACCGACTTCGGCGCGGTGAGCGACGGAGTGACCGACTGCACCGAGGCGATTCAGGCGGCGATTGAGGCAGCCCGCAAGGTCTGGGGCAAGGTTCTCGTTCCGCCCGGAAACTACCTTACGGGATACCTTAAGGTCGGCAACGGAGTCACGATTGAGGGCACCGCGGGCTGGAGCTTCGGCGCGTACGGGCTCTCGACCTTTACCCTCAACGACCCGAAGGCAAAATGCGTTCTCGACGTTACGGACGCATGGCAGTGCACGATAAAGGGCATCAGCCTTGTCGGTAAGTATCTCGGCAAGAACGTCCACGGCATATATTCCTATAACAGAGGCACGTCTTTCGGCGGGAACCCGATAATCGACGACTGCCGTATCGAGCACTTCACCGGCGACGGCATCCATTTCGAGCACCAGGGGTGCTTCAAGGTGCTTCATTCCATGATGTTCGAGAACAGAGGCGCGGGTCTGTACCTTTACGGCTGCGACGGCTTCATTCTCGACAACTGGCTCACCGGTAACCTTAACTGCGGCATGTACGGAAGCAACGCCTCTGCGCTCACGCTTACGGCTAACCGCGTGGAGTGGAACGGCGTTGCCGGAATCAAGCTTGACTGCGGAGACACGGCGGAGATTACCGGAAACAGCTTTGACAGAAACAGCGGTCCCGGTCTGTGGCTTGGCAGTGAGGAATGGCTGTATGACGGCGTTTCCGTAACCGGAAACAACTTCCGCAGAAACGGCAACAAGGCAACAAGCGCGTGCGCGTCTCCGTATGAGCGGTCGCACCTGTACATGGAAAACGTGACGAACGCCGCCGTTACGGGCAACACGTTCATGCTCGGCAGAGACGACGGTGACGGGGGCGTTTACAGCCCCGACTTCTCGATATTCCTCGACGACTGCGACGCGGTCACCGTGACGGGCAACTCGATGAAGAACGGCGCGCTGAAGGAGTCGATTATATGGGACGAGCTCGGCGAGTGCGTATTCATCGGCAACACCGGAGTTACCGCCATCCGCCGCCAGACCATCGAGGACTGGGAAGGAATTGAGTGAGGAAGGTTTATACAATTCCTGCGGAATTGATGATATGCAGCCCGTTCCGGGCTGATGATATACACGTATTTGGCGTGATAAAGGTAAAAAAGCACCGCTTTGCGGTGCTTTTTCTTTTTTATAACGTTACCGTTTCTCCTGCGGGAACGGTGATTTTATTGCCGTTCACAATTGCGTAAAGCGTAACGTCCGACGGGTTCGTGATTGCCGTGTCCGTGACGGTTGCGGCGTTGACCGCGTCCTCGTAGTCCATAAGCTCGCCGACTCCGGCGTAGTAGAAATCGTCGGGGCGCCTGCCGTATTTTCTGCAGTATTCCCTGAGGTCGTCCCA
>JAZUGD010000073.1:0-1909 GCA_045641025.1 Eubacteriales bacterium | reverse complement strand
CCACACGACCGTACTTCCGAAAATATGGTCGCCGTGCCTCGTGCGCGGGGGCACTCCTTCGGCTCCCTATTTTCGTGATTCGCTTCGCGAAAACGCCGCACTGCGGCTTTTTCGCTTGCTCACAGGTTATTCGCGCGGGCTCATAACCGTACGGTAATGTGAGTCGAATCTACTTCGAAACGAAAAAACAAAGGATGGCGAATGCCATCCTTTGTTTTTTGGTTGCGGAGGTGGGACTTGAACCACACGACCTCCGGGTTATGAGCCCGACGAGCTACCAACTGCTCTACTCCGCGATATGGTGCCGGAAACCGGGCTTGAACCGGTACGTAACTCACGTTACACGGGATTTTAAGTCCCGGGCGTCTGCCAATTCCGCCATTCCGGCAATGCCGTGTTTCTCACTGCAAAGGGTATTATATCACAACAAGTCCCTTGTGTCAACCCTTTTGGGAAACTTTTCGGCGCCGATGCGGTTTCCGATACTATTATATTCCGTTTTTTCGAAATTATGCCTTGCGGTTCAGCGCTTCCTCTATAAGTGCGTCGATGAGGGCGGGGAAGGAGAGACCGGAGTTTGCCATAAGCTTCGGGTACATGCTTATGGGAGTGAAGCCGGGGAGAGTGTTGATCTCGTTGAAGATGACCTCGTTATCGTCGGTGACGAAGAAGTCTACGCGGGAGAGACCTCTGCAGTCGAGCGCACGGAAAACCTCTGCGGCGGTAGCGCGAACCTCTGCGGCGGTTTCGGGAGTCAGACGCGCGGGGATGTAGTAGCTTGCGGTGTCGCTCTTGTACTTCGTGTCGTAATCGTAGAATTCGCTGCCGGGATCGATTTCGCCGCATTCGGAAACGGTGATGCTTCCGTCGGGTGCGCCGAGCACCGCGGTTTCGATTTCGCGGCCGCTGATGTTCTTCTCGGCAAGAAGCTTATAGTCGCACGCGAACGCCTTTGCGAACGCTTCCTTAAGCTCTTCTCTGTCCTTTGCCTTGGTGCAGCCTACGGATGAGCCTGCGGAGGCGGGCTTGACGAAAACGGGATAGCCGCCTGCGGCGTTTTCGGCTGCGTCGAGCCACTTATCGGGGTCGCTCTCGTAGTCGAATACCGTAACGATTGCGGCGGGAGCCTGACGGATTCCCTCTGCTATAAGCACGCGCTTGGTGAAGGTTTTATCCATGCTGACGCCGGACGAGGTGCTGCCGCATCCGACAACGGGAACGCCTGCGAGCTCGAGCATACCCTGAAGGGTACCGTCCTCGCCGTTCGCGCCGTGAAGCACGGGGAAGACAACGTCAACACCGAGCGGCTTGCCGTCTGCAATAAGTCCGCCGGGTCTCGAGGGGTCAACGAGCACGCGGGTCTTCGCGTCCTTTACCCACGAGCCGTCCTTTACGGCCTCGTTTGAGCCGTTATGTATCATCCAGACGCCGTCCTTCGTGATACCTACGGGGATAACGTCGTATTTGCTTCTGTCAATGTTTTCAAGTGCTGAAAATGCGGAAACGAGAGAAACCTCGTGCTCCGAGGATACGCCTCCGAAGAGGATTGCAACGGTTGTTTTCTTTGCCATAGTCATACCTTTATATAATCATAATTTTCTGCAGATAAGTACTCTGTCGCGGCCGGAAAGGTCGGGCAGAATCTGCGCTCCGAGACCGCGCGCATTTGCATACGAGAGTGCCTCGGCGCCCTCGCCCGAGCCTATCTCGATAAGAAGCACGCCGTTCTCCGACAGGAGAGACGGGTACGTGTCAAGTATTGCGTACACGATGCTCATGCCGTTGCCGCCGTCGGTCAGCGCGATGCGCGGCTCGAACGCCAGCTCCGCCTCAAGAGATGCCATCTCGCTTTCTCTTATATAAGGGGGATTGGCGGTGATGAGGTCGTATTTTTCGTGCATTTCGAGGG
>JAZUGD010000072.1:0-3618 GCA_045641025.1 Eubacteriales bacterium | reverse complement strand
TGCGTCCGTCCGGTGTGCAGAAGCACGCGCACAAGCGACGTTCCGTCCGTCACTCCGAGCACGGCGTAATCAAGCGACGCTTTTTTCACACCTCTCCTCTCACGGTCAACGACGTAGCTTTTGTTCTTCTTCGCATCGCGGAACAAGAGGTCGGTGTACGTACCGTTCGGGCTTTCGGGAATACCGCCGACGACGGCAAGGTACTCTTTTTTAATTTTGTGTTCGCGTACCGCGCCCGACAGGTACGCCGCCGTGCGCTTGTCCGTCGCAACGATAATCGCGCCTCCCGTCTCACGGTCAAGACGGTGAACGGGGAAGCATTCGCACCCGAAATGCGCAGAGGCGGTGCTTATGACGTCGCGTCCGCTTCCGTCGGGCTCGGAGGAGGTTCCGGGCTCCTTTTCGTACACGGCAAACCCGCGTCCTTCGTACAGTATCTTCATTTTACGCGAACGAGCTCCCACATGCGCGAGAAGCGTTCTTCCTTATCGCACGACGTGATTCTGATGCCGCGGCGAAGCTCCTCACCCGTGTAAGTCTCACCGGTCTTTTTGTCTTCGTATACGGCTCCGCGCACCGCACGCGATACCTTGAGCGTGCAGGTTTTCGGCTTCTTATCAAAGAACACCTGAACGAACGTCAGCAGGATGTTGTCGTTTGTCTCGTCTGCAAAATAGTACGCGTAATAGTTCGTTTCAAACGGGTTAATAAGACGGTAGAAATCGCCCGTCTTTATAAGCTCCTCGTAGCGTCTGTACTCGGCAATCTGCTCGCCGATGCGGTTCTTTATTCTGTCGGACGCGTTAACTATGTGCATCTCGTAACCGAGCATGCCGTTTATCGCAACGGTGTAGCGGTAGTCAGCCTCTTCGAGATTGTCACCGGGGTTCGATACGTGACAGCTCATCGTCGATACGGGGTAAGGCAGAGTAGAGCCGTACTGTATGCGCGTACGCCATACGGGGTCGGTCACGTCGCTTGCCCAAATCTGCGTGCTGTATTTCATCATGCCGAGGTCGTAGCGTCCGCCGCCGCCCGAGCAGTTTTCAATCATCACGTTAGGGAAACGCTCTCTGAACCAGCGGAACAGCTCGTACGTGCCGAGCATGTAGCGGTGAGCAACCTCACCCTGAAGCTCCGCGGGCAGGAATGCCGAGCCCACCTCACAGAGGTTACGGTTCATATCCCACTTTATGTAGTCAATCGGCACGTCGCCGAGCGTTTTCTCGAACGATGCCTTGAGGTAGTCAACCACCTCGGGGGAGGACATATCAAGCATAAGCTGATGCCTTGATAACATGCTCTCGCGTCCGGGTACGTGCAGTCTGTATTCGGGATGTGCACGGAAAAGGTCGCTGTCGGGGTTTACCATCTCGGGCTCAAGCCAAATACCGAACTTGATACCGTAAGACTTGACCTTCTCAACGAACGACTTAAGCCCGTTCTTGAATTTGTCGGGGTTTTCGTACCAGTCGCCGAGCCCCGCACGGTCGTTCACTCTCTGACCGAACCAGCCGTCGTCCATGACGAGCATGTCGATTCCGTGCTCTGACGAAACCTTCGCAAATTCAAGAAGCTTTTCCTCGTCAATATTAAAGTAGCATGCCTCCCACGTGTTCAGCACGACGGGGCGGTTCGGGAATATCTCCGCGGGAAGAATGCGTTCTCTCGTGTACTTGTGGAAGTTGCGGCTCATCTGACCGATACCGCGGTCGGTGTACGTCATGACCGCTTCGGGCGACCAGAACGTATTCCCGGGCAGAAGCTGCCACGTGAAGTTCTCCTCACCGAGACCCACCTGAACGCGGGAGAATTCCTCCTGACCGAGCTCAACCTCGGAGAGGAAGTTTCCGCTGTAAACGAAGTTGAAGCCGTAAACGTCGCCTCTCTCCTCGGTCGCCTTGCGCGATGCCATCGCAACGAACGGGTTGAAGTTGTGACTTGACGAGCCGCGGCGGCTGAAGACGGACTGCGAGCCCATTCTTACGGGAGTGCGGCAGTACTGTCTCTCCCACGCGTACGCGCCGTGAAGCGTAATCATGTCGTACTCACGTCCGGGCAGGTCAACGAGGAGCGACATGCATTTCTCGATCTGTACGGGTGCCTTGCCCTTGTTCTCGATACTCATGTGACGCGCGATAACGTCCACGTCGGGCATTACGGTGTAATAAAGCTTGAGTACGCACTTCGTGTACGGGTCCTCCATCGTTACGATGAGCGTCTTGTCGCCCTCCTTAGAATCGGAGTAGGGGAGACCCGGTATGCCGACTCTGCCGGAGATAATCTTGTGCGACTTATAGAAAAACAGGGTGCACGAGTTGCCGTCGGTGTTACGGAGCTTCAGCGAGGTGCATCTGTAATCACCGCTGCCGAAGAAGGCGTACTCCTCCATTGCCATGGTCGGCAGAAAATCGTTTCCCACGTCCTCGAAGTACGGCGCGAACGACGCAAAACGGCACGAGAAATCGGGGTCAAACCCGCGCTTCTTTTTACCGTAATATATGTGACCGAGGAATTTTCCGTCTATTACCGCGAAAATGTACTCGGTGTTTTTCGTCGTAAGATAAAACTTCTGTTTCGTTTTGTCAAATCTTATTCCCATAATGTCAGTCAACCTTTCTTATAATGACAGAATCGTATTTGCCGAGCACAATGCTTCCGGCAAGAATTTCATATCCTTCGGGTACGTCAGCGCGGTATTCGCCGTCACCGCGGTAAAATATCCCCGTCACCTCTTCGTTTTCGGCGAAGCGGTGAAGCACGAGGAACTCGGGTGTCGCCGTCTCAACCGAATATTCGCCGACCCTAAGCGCAGGAGACTTTTTGCGCAGCTTACCCGCCATGGTATATTCGTCTATAAGATAGCGGCTCTCGCGTCCCCACGGGTACGTACGCCTGCAGAACGGGTCACCGTAGCCCTCGACGCCCGCCTCGTCGCCGTAGAAGATGCATACGGCTCCGGGGAGGAAACACATGAGCCTGTAGGCGAATGCAAGCATTCTCTCGCCTGCGGCTCTCTCTGCGGGCGTGAGACGTATGTCTTTCAGCTCCGCCGCCGTTTTGCCCTCGGGAGACGTCCCCGCAAGAGCCGTGAGCGCGCGCACGGTGTCGTGCGTACCGAGATAGTTCATGTTGCAAAGCACGGCGCATTCGGGGTACCGTCTGTATATCCCCTCCGTAACCGAACGGAAAAGGGAAGCGTCGCCGTCTCTTACGTAACCCAGCACCGCATCACGGAAGGGATAGTTCATTACGGAGTCAAGCTGGCTTCCGCGCAGATAGCGCCGTCTGTTACCGTAAGCCACCTTGTTCGTGGCGTCCTCCCACACCTCACCGATGACCGCGCCGTCGGAGTTCTCGGCTTTTACTTTTGCCCTGAAGGAATCAAGAAAAACGTCGGAGAGCTCGTCGGCAACGTCAAGACGCCAGCCGGAGACTCCCATTTTCATGTACTTTTCCGCAACTCCGCCGTCTCCGGTAATATACCTGAGGTATGACGGGCAGTCGGAGCGTACGTGCGGAAGAATATCAACACCCCACCAGCATTCGTATTTGTCGGGGTAGTTCTCAAACGCGTACCATTCGTAATACGGCGATTCCTTCGAGCGGTAAGCGCCG
>JAZUGD010000071.1:0-7026 GCA_045641025.1 Eubacteriales bacterium | reverse complement strand
AGCGTGGTCGTACTCAATACCGTCGGTACCTGCATTGGGAGCGAGGCTTGCGTTAACGTCATGACCTACACGGAAGATACCGTAAAGGTCACCGTCATCATAACCGTTGGGGCCGGACGTGAAGTCGATGTCAGCCCACTGATGAGTCGCGGAATCGGTGGCGAAATCATAGTCACCGGTGTAAACCTTTACGTTGTCGAAGTATGCGGAAACGCCGCAGGGATGAATGAAGAAGGGGTCTTTGCGTGCGCCGTGGATGGAGATGCCGTCAACGGTTACATCTTCCCAAGCGTTGTTCGAGGGGTTCTGAACTTCCCAATCCCACATTTCGTAGGGGATGTCGTGGCCGGACCAACCGGTAGGCCATACGTCGCGGAGGTCGAAGTTGAAGAGCTCGATGCCGTTGATGTAGAAGGCAGCGGTCTTGCCGAGGAGCTTAACGGTATATTCATACCAGGTGTTGAGCTCGAAGGGGAAGTTAACCTTCAGGACGTCGTTGTAGCCTTCGTTCTTGTTGGCGAGGCAGTAGGGAGTGGAGCACTCTCTTACCACGAATGCCTGTTCGTCGAAGCTGTACTCAAAGTTGTACACACCGTAGAAGGGTGCAAACATGAGCGACGTCATGTGGTTGCCGGTCTGATAGTCGGTAACCTTAACGTCGAACTGGTACGTTACGTTGAAACCGTAATCCGGATTCGTGGTAGCACGACCGGTATAGGGTTCGCTGATGTAGATATAGTTCTTCGTGAACATACTGCCCTGAGCAGAGGTCAGAGAAGAAATGTTATCCACATACAGAGCCTGATTGCCTTCTACCGCGGATGCGCCGATAACGACCATCGATGCGAGCATGGCAACCGTGAGAATGAGTGATAATACTCTTTTCATGGAATATCTCCTTTTTAAAATTTTATTTTAACTTTCGCACACAGGAAAGTTAATATACAAATTAAAGGTTACTCTTCCCTTCCGTCTCCGTGGTTTGAGACCACGGAGTGCGGAAGAGTTATAAATTTACTTATGCCTTGGGGCCGAGAGTTACTGCATAACCTGCAATGTAACGCTGGAGAGTGTTAATGTCGGTGTTGTTAACGGTACCGTTGCCGTCAACGTCTGCACCGAGGCCGACGGTTACGGTATAACCGGCAATCTTACGCTTAAGAGTATTGATATCGGTGTTGTTGATTTCACCGTTGCCGTCTACGTCACCGTAGATGAACTCGGGGATGAGCTTCGGAATCGCCTCGGTCTTGGTCTCGCCGCATAATGTGCAGGTGTAAAGCATTACGCCTTCTGCATCGTAAGTGGGCTCAACGTCAACCACGCCTGCGTTCCAAACGTGTCCGGTAGCGGGCTGGTTGTAGCTTACGTAGGTGGATTCGCCGCAGGAGCAGGTGTAGGTGGTGTAGCCGTCTTCGGTACAGCCTGCGGGAGTGATAACCTCTTCGTATACGTGAGTAGGTACTCCGCCGTCCTTAAGAGACCATGCAAGGCCCTTAACGTCGAGTCCGGCAGTGGACTTATTGTAACCGTTGGTGAAATCTTCTGCGTCCATATAGGTAGTGCCGTCGAGGGTCACAGTGAGATTGTCGATCCAAAGATCGCAGAAGGTCGGGAAGAAGATGTAGTACTGATAGTCAAGCATATCTTCGAAGGTGTAGGTGAGAACCTTGGTGCCGTCGAAGTAGATGGAAACTACGTCCTGAAGGTCTTCATTGAGGTAGTAATGAAGCTTCATGTTGTGCCAGGTACCGTTGGTGACAGCGCAGGGGTAAGTTGCGTATTCGTCGGAAATACAGCCTACCTGTGCGGTAATATCACCGACAACGAACTGCTGATTGGTCATGTCGTAACCTGCGAATGCGGCCACTCCGTTACCGGGGTTATTGATGTGACCGCCGATGTATGCCTCTCTGCCGTCGAGAAGATCGGCATCGGTGCAGTAATCGTCGATGCAGAAGTCGAACTGATACGAGAAGTCAAGCACGGGGGTGCTCATTGCGAGACCGGACTTCATGGTATTCATAAGAGCCTCTGCCATCTGGGTATAACCGGCAACAGGCGACGTGTAATCGGTATCGAGGTAAAGGGCTCTGTCGTTATGAACGTCAGTATAAGCTGCGGGAGTGTGGTTGAAGTTACCGAGAACGAAGCCCGCTCTCATAGGTGCGTAGTACGGGAGAGCACCGGTGGTCTCGCTGGAGATATAACTACCATCGTTTACAACGTTGTTGTAATCAACAAACTCGAATACTTCACCGGTCTGGGTTGCGAGGTCGAATTCGGGACCTGCAACGAGAACGTTGTCAAGGTAGAGGTTGCATCCGAGGCACTCGAGGATGAAGAAGTAGTTCTTGGCGTTTGCGTTATCATCGTTCGAATTGTCGTATGCATAAAGAGTATCATGGTCAAGCTCTGCGGAAATCTGCAGCTCGCCGTTCAGGTAGAGCGCTACGGTATCACCGTCACGCTTGAATGCGAATCTGTTCCATTCGAAGTTATTGAAATCGGCAGTTTTGGAAGCGAGGATGTCGGCATTCTCAAAATCCGAAACACCGTAGCCCTCGGCGATTACGTACTGACCGAGTTCAAAGGAGTAACCTATGAATACCTTATAATTGTCGGAGCCCATGCATGCACCGAATTTGGTGAAGGGCTTGTCGACCTGAGAAGTGGGAAGCACGTCCATCTGTACGGTGACACCGTCGTTTACTTCTTCAACGGAGTTTGCAACCTGAAGGTAGCCGTTGTAAATGGAGGTGTTATCGTTTGCGATAAGCTGGAGACCCTTGTTCGCACCGGTCGAAGGATCGGCGGACATATATTCTTCGTTACAGCTGTAACGGTCGGTAGCGTAGCAGAGACGCTTGGTGATACCCATCTCGTTGTCGTTTGCAGCCTGATAGGTGTCAACCACGAAGCCTGCAGCGTGACCGAGAGCGGCAACGAAGTTCTCTTCTCTCATCATACCGCAGTCGCATACGTATCTGTCGTATCCGTCTTCGGTACAGGTTGCGGTCTTTCTTATGTTGGGAACGGTGGGAAGGTCATGAACGTGAGCGGCATTCTCTGCTCTGTTGAAGTTCACACCGTCGCAGCCCTGGCCTGCAGCGAGGCTTTCCTGAACTTCACCTTCGGCAAATGTAAAATAACATACGTTCGTCCAGTCGGTAAGTCCGTTGCAGTCGTTAGTTGCGAAAGTCTCGGTTGCGGTATCGGTGGCAACGTCGTAATCGCCGGAGTACATTGCCATGTTATCGATGAGAAGGTCAAGACCGGGAGTCTGGAAGAACCAGAGGTCGGTATAGAGACCGTCGGTGCTTCTCTCTCTTACTTCCCAGTCCCAGGACTCGAGTCTGCCGGTCTTGGGCTCCATGAGTGCGGGTATGGTTTCCATATCTACGTTGAAGACTTCAATGCCGTTAACGATAGCGATGAAGCTCTTGCCTACGAACTTGAAGACAAGCTCGTACCACTCGTTGGTGTTGAGCGGGTAGTAAACCTTTGCGTAATCAACGTACGGCTTATCGGGACCTTCGTTGGTGTACTGGCTTCTGATTACGAACGCTCCGTCATCGAAGCTGTAACCGAAACCGACTTTGTCGAAGAAGGGGGTTAATATAAAGGAAGTAAAGTGACTGAGCGACAGGTTGTAGTCAAGGAACTTGACGTCAGCCTTGAAGGTCAGGTCAAAGCCGTGCTGTGCCTGAGCCCATCTGCGGCCCATGCAGGGTACGGATTTAGCGTAAATGTAGGTGTTCTGGAAGATGCTGCCGTTGTCGGCGTTGCTGAGACAGTCAACGCGGATGGCATCATTTCCCTCTGTCGCAGATGCAGGAAGCACGCACATAGCCGCGAGCATTGCGATACAAAGGAACAGAGCAAGATAACGTTTCATAAAGACTCCTCCGTGAGAAAATAATTTCCGAGCGCATTAGCGCCTTATACAGATGTATTATAGCATAGCACCGAAAAATTTGCAAGCATTTTCGGTAAATTGTCTCTATGCACAATTTTTTGAAACAGTAATTGTGCATGTTGTAAAATCAATACTCCTATTTGTGCCGAATTGTTAATATTATGTTAACCATTTATTTTTGGGGTATATAAAATGTCCGCACTATTCCGATAATTTTATTGACACCGGAGCGGCGCCGGTATATAATATATATAATAAATGAAAGGTTTGGCGCAAAAACATGGATATCAAAGCCGAAAAAAGTTATTTTTACAATCGCCTAATTGAGAACACCGAAGCATCGGAGCCGATTTTCGACGGATGCATAATACACGTTTACAAGGACACCGTTTCCCTTCCCGACGGCAAACCCGCACCGCGCGAGGTTGTTCATCATAACGGCGCCGCATGCGTGGTTCCCTACACCGACGACGGCAAAATTCTTTGCGAATACCAGTACAGATACGCCGCAAGGAAGGTAACGCTTGAGATACCCGCAGGTAAAAAGGACCCCGGTGAAACTCCCGAGGAATGTGCGCGCAGAGAGCTTGAGGAAGAAACCGGTTACGTCGCGGAAAAGCTCGTCCCGATAGGCGAATTTCTGTCTACCCCCGGTTTCTGCGATGAAGTAATATATATGTTCGCCGCTCTCGGTCTTAAAAAGTCGGTTTCTCATCCCGATGACGACGAATTTCTGTTTCTTAAAGCATATCCCGCCGAGGATATCGAGGACCTTATTCTGAGCGGAGAGATAACCGACGGCAAAACTCAAGCCGCAGTGCTGAAGGCTCAGGCACTTAGAAGACTCGGAAAGTTGTAATTATGCAAATGCCTATGATATATCTCGATAATGCTTCAACCACAAAGCTTTCCCCTGCGGCTCTTGAAGCGATGATGCCGTATCTTACCGGATGCTGCGGCAACCCTTCTTCCATACATTCCTTCGGAAGCGATGCCGCACGCGCCGTGTGCGACGCACGCGAAACCGTTGCATCGGTTCTCGGATGTGACCCGGATGAAGTATACTTCACCTCCGGAGGAAGCGAAGCAGACAACACCGCCGTTCGTTCTTTATGTATTTACGCAAGAGAAAACCGGTTTTTGTCCGTTTCTGTTTCTTCCGTTGAACACAAGGCGGTTCTGCGCTCCGCCGAAGCATATTCGGAAGGGCTGACCGTTGAACACCTAAACCCCGAAAGTCCCGTAATTACAGGTGATTGCGGCGGAGTGAGCATTATGCTCGCAAACAACGAAACGGGGGCGGTTTACGACGTAAAAAGTGCCGCCGAAGCCGCTCATTCACACGGGGCGCTATTCCACACCGACGCCGTGCAGGCGGTGGGACACATACCGGTAAACGTGCGCAAGCTCGGAGTTGACATGCTCTCGCTTTCCGCTCATAAATTTCACGGTCCAAAGGGGGTCGGCGCACTTTACGTCAAACGCGGTACACCCGTATTCCCTTTGATTTACGGAGGCGGTCAGGAATCGGGAATGAGAGCCGGAACGGAAAACGTTGCCGGAATCGTCGGCATGGCGACAGCGCTGAAAGAATCGTGCGACCGTATTGAAGCAGATGCGGCGGCAGTTCACGGACTTCGCACCCTGCTCTGCGATTCCCTGCTGTCTGCGGAAGGAATCCGCATAAATTCGCACAATAACGGTCTGCCCGGTATAGTTTCGGTAACCTTCATCGGAGGAGACGCCGAGGCCATGGTCCGCTCGCTCGATTTGATGGGAATCGCCGTCTCCGCCGGTGCCGCGTGCGATACCCGGAACGTCGGTGTAAGCCACGTTCTGCATGCTATGGGCATGAGCGATGCCGATGCCGCGGCAACTGTCCGCTTTTCCCTTGATGCATCAAACACCGAAGAAGAAATCATTACCGCGGCAAATGCCGCAAAAAAGATATACGAACAGATAAAGGACTGATGCCGCGCATCAGTCCTTTGCCTTTATCTCGCCATATCCGCGAGGTTTTCCATAAACATACTCACCGTATCTATTGCCGACGCCGCCTTGCGCTTGAATGAACGCTTGGCGGGCTTTTTCATACAGCAGGTGAGCGCCACTCCCGCCGCGCTTCCTACCGCAAGCCCCGTAAGAACACCCTTGGTCACGTTAACTGCATTTTTTGTCATTTTCATATTCTCCTTTAACTGTTTTGGTGCTGCATACTTATTTTTCGTCGTACGGAAGTAATTTATCAGTGGCAATTATTAGCACGCAATAATCGAATTTCCGTTTATGCAACGTAATGCGAAACCGCGTATGATTTAACGCGTTTTTTTGATTTTCCGCGAGGAATGATAAATGCGTAACAGAAGTAATACAAACGCCGTTTTCTGTTATTCATTCGCATAACATCAAGGAGAATCCCAATGATATCAAGGTTCACCGCCGTAATATCGGCACTTTTAACGATAACGTGCACGGTATCCGTTCCGTTTTATGCAGATGCAGAATATTCTTCGTCAATTGACGATAATTTTTCGGATAAAATTCCCGATGCGGTAAGCGACAGAATAGTACCGAACAGGGCTGCGTCCGCCTCTTGCGGATGGTATTGCCGGCACACCGAAAACGGTGAGATTCCGGTGTGTCCTCCCGAGATGAATTATCTGACCGATAAAGGCGGAATATTCCTCGGAAACACCGATGAAAAAGTAATTTATCTCACCTTTGACGCAGGCTACGAGAACGGCAATATCGCGAAAATACTCGATACGCTCAAAGAAAAGGATGCTCACGGAGCGTTTTTCGTGCTTGAAAACCTTGCGCGTCAGAACCCCGACCTTATAAAAAGAATGGCGGACGAGGGACACCTCGTGTGTAATCACACCGCGACACACCGCGACATGTCGGCCGTCGGCGATTCCGCTAAGTTCAAAGCCGAGCTCGACAAGCTCGAGGCCGTCGTGCGTGACTGCACCGGAGTTGAATGCACAAAATATTTCCGTCCTCCCGAGGGACGTATTTCGGAAGGAATGCTCGAGCTTGCATCGTCTCTCGGCTACAAAACCGTAATGTGGAGTTTTGCTTACGCCGACTGGGACAACGCCTCCCAG